>JANOJK010000063.1:0-2693 GCA_031408165.1 Acidobacteriota bacterium
GGTCGTTGCGATAGAGGCGCTCGACGGCCTCCCCGAGCGGCAGCACCGTACACTTCGCGCGCCTGAGCGTCTCGAGCCGCTCCTTCAGGAGCGCGACGGGCATATAGAGATCGGGATTCCACTCGTGCTCATCGTGCCGCGCGATGCCGTGGTAGCCCAGGATGAGGAGGCGCTGGTGTCGCCAGCGGCTGTTCAGCAACCGCTGCTCGGCGCCGGTCGCCCGGAGGATTCGAAGCGTCTGCCGTTTAAGCCCTCGAAACATGAGGTTTACGAGTCAGAAAACGCGTTGAGGCGGTCCAGAGTGGCGAGGAGGTCGCCGATTGTCTTGTAGTCGAGCAGGTCTTCCTCGGCCTCGAGGCCCAGCTCGGAGAAGATGACGGTCAGGATGTTGACGTCAGTCAGCGAGGACCAGCCGGGCACGCTTTCGCGTGTGTCGGACGGCCTCAGTGCGCCGGGCGCCACCCCGAGGATCTCTTCGAGAGTGGCGAGGAAAGCCCCCCTGGTCATCTGTGTGGTGATTCCGTTTCCCATAGAAGTAATCAATTGCCCAGCTGAGGCGAACCGGTCCCCGTTCGGACCTCCCGTGGAGCCCGATCGCTCGCATATGACGGCTTAACCGCAAAGCGCATTCCAACTTCTGCAGTATCGGCAAGCCGGTACAAAAACAAAGGCAGAAGGCCATCGGCCTTCTGCCTTTTGCGATGACGTGAAGTGGGTAGCGGAAGCGGCTCGGCCTACTGGACGATGAAGGTCGTGAGCACCGGCCGGTGGTCGCTCGGCATCACGCCATTTGCGTCACGCGTATCGTACACCTGCGACGACTTCACCGTCAGGTTCGTGGACCCCTTGGAGTAGAAGATGTAGTCGATGCGCCCGTTCTTTGTCTCCCCGTTGTTCCCCGCAAACGCGGTCGCCGTCCCCTTGGCCTTGGCCACGGTCCAGGAATCGTGATAGGTCTGATTGAACTTCAGGATGGAGGTCTGGTCCGGCCAGGCATTCATGTCCCCGGTGAGGATGCGGTTCTCCGGCTGCACCGCGGACCACGCCACGACCTCGGTGGCCTGTTTGAGCCGCAGGGCCTTGTCGTAGGGATCGAGGTGCGTGTTGATCAAAGTGATATTCCGTCCGTTTACGGTGATCTCGACTTCCCCGATGCTGCGATCGTAGTTGTTGAGCAGCTCGTAGTTTTCGCTGTATCTGATGGGGTACGTCGACAGGATCAGGTTGCCTTTGCCGTTCGACGACCAGTCTCCGAACTCCTGTGCGAAGCTGTAGTACCAGGTCTTCCCGGTCTTCTGTTGCAGGAGGGTCTTGTAGACCTCCGGCTGGTTCTGGTTGCCCCACCCCGTGAACTTCTCGATCTCGTTGAGTGCCACCACATCGGGGTTCATTTTGGCAATCCAGGTCGCGACCCGATCGGGGCTGTACACGCCGTCCGTCCCGTACCCGCCGTGATGCGTGTTCCACGTCAGCACTCGGAGGCTGCTGCCCGTTGGAGCGGGTGCCGGCGCTGGTGCGGGGGCGGGTGTGGGGGCGGGTGCGGGGGCGGGTGCGGGGGCGGGGGCGGGGGCGGGTGCCGGCGCGGCCGTGTCGGTCGTCGCCTGGACCCTGGCGCCAAGCGAGACCAGCGTCGCATCCACCCTCAGCGCGCCCGGGACGGGAACCTTGCTCGTGTAGACCAGCGCGCCATTCCGGTAGTACTTGACCGTCGTACCGTCGCTGGCGATCTTGAACACGTCCGTCGCGGCATAGCTGCCTTCGGTGCGATAGGTTCCCGACTCGCGAATTTCCCAAGTACTCGAGCCGGCAAAGCTGAAGGCGTAGTTGATCGAGTACCCCGGCATGGCGTCGCGCCCGAGCCCCGCGAGTTGCCGCTGCCCGGCGGCGACCGTGAACGAGACGGATCCGGCCGTGAACTGCAACTGGCTGACGCCGCCCGCATCCGGGCAGCTGCCGCAGCCGGTGGTCTTCTGGATCGCGGTGCCTGACGCCGTCGCCTTCACGATCGACGTCCACGCGACGCCGCTCGCGCTTGTGGTGGTGCTAGCCGTCGCCTCTGTGGCCGCATAGACGGTCGCCCCGACTGTCACGAGCGTCGCGTCCACGACGAGGGGACCGGGCGCCGCAACTTTGCTCGTGTAGACGAGCGACCCGTTGCGGTAATACTTCACGACGGAACCTGCGACAGCGACCGTGAACACGTCGGTGGCCGCGAAGGCTCCCTCGGCGCGATAGGTGCCGGCCTCGCGAATCTCCCAGGAGCTTCCGCCGTCGAAACTGAATGCGTAGTCGATCGCGTACCCGAGGCTGCCGGTGGCGCGACGGCCGAGCCCGGCGCGAAGGGTATGGCCTCTCGACACCACGAACGAGGCCGAGCCGCTGGTGAACGGCTGCGGGCCCACGGCGCCCGCGTCGGGACAGTTGGCGCAACCGCTCGTTTTCGTGATGGTGCCGGCGATCGCGCTGGCGTTTGTGACCGCAGTCCATGCGACGGGACTTGGCGCAGCTGTCGCGGGTGCAACGGCGGTGAGCAGAAACGCGGCGATCGTGAGCCCGCGGCGAGCAGTCGTGTAGCTATGCAGCATGCTGGCAAGCTTCCTCATGAGCTGGTAGCGGAAACGCCTAAGACGCGCCATTCATGGAGTGCCTGGGCATTCGAAGAACGGCGTGCCGATTTTTTGGGTTCGGGCGGA
>JANOJK010000069.1:0-2531 GCA_031408165.1 Acidobacteriota bacterium
GGGTATCTCGGCGAAGAAGAACGAGCCGGAGTGGCTGCTCGAGTGGCGGTTGAAGGCGTATCGCCTGTGGCTCACGATGAAAGAGCCGTCATGGCAGAACGTCAAGTACGACCCGATCAACTACCAGGACATCATCTATTACTCGGCGCCGAAGAAGAAGAAGGTGCTGAACAGCCTGGACGAAGTCGATCCGGAAGTGCGCGCGACGTTCGACAAGCTCGGGATCCCCATCCACGAGCAGAAGATTTTCGCCGGGGTCGCGGTCGACGCCGTGTTCGACAGCGTGTCGGTGGCGACGACGTTCCGCGACAAGCTCGGGAGCATGGGCATCATCTTCATGTCGTTTTCCGAGGCGGTGCACAACCACCCGGATCTCGTGAAGAAGTATCTCGGCTCGGTGGTGCCGCACACCGACAACTTCTTCGCCGCGCTGAACTCCGCCGTCTTCAGCGACGGCTCGTTCGTCTACATTCCGAAGGGCGTGCGCTGCCCGATGGAGCTCTCGACCTACTTCCGGATCAACGCCAAGGACACGGGGCAGTTCGAACGCACGCTGATCATCGCGGACGAGGGGGCCTACGTGAGCTACCTCGAGGGCTGCACGGCGCCGATGCGCGACGAGAACCAGCTGCACGCCGCGGTCGTGGAGCTGGTGGCGCACGACGACGCGACCATCAAGTACTCGACGATCCAGAACTGGTACCCCGGCGACAAGGAAGGCAAGGGGGGCATCTACAACTTCGTCACCAAGCGCGGCCTCGCGGCCGGGCGCAACTCGAAGATCACGTGGACGCAGGTCGAGACGGGCTCGGCGATCACCTGGAAGTATCCCGGGTGCATCCTCCAGGGGGACGGCTCCATCGGCGAGTTCTACTCCGTGGCGACGACCAACAACTGGCAGCAGGCCGACACCGGGACCAAGATGATCCACATCGGGAAGAACACCCGCAGCACGATCGTCTCGAAGGGCATCTCCGCCGGCCACGGCCAGAACACCTACCGCGGACTGGTCCGGATCAACAAGAACGCGTCGGGCGCGCGGAACTACTCGCAGTGCGATTCGCTGCTCATCGGCGACAAGTGCGGCGCCCACACCTTCCCGTATCTCGAGATCCGCAACACCACGGCCAAGGTGGAGCACGAGGCGTCCACCTCGAAGATCGGCGAGGACCAGATCTTCTACTGCCGGCAGCGCGGCATCACGAGCGAGGACGCCGTGAACATGATCGTCAGCGGCTTCTGCAAGGAAGTCTTCCGCGAGCTGCCGATGGAATTCGCCGTGGAAGCACAGAAGCTGCTGAGCGTGAGCCTCGAAGGCTCGGTCGGCTGACCACCAACGACAAACCATAAACAAACCACGAACTGTGAACGTTCAAATGCTCGAGATCAAGAACCTGCACGTCAAGGCGGAAGACAAGGAGATCCTCAAGGGGATCGACCTCACGGTGAAGGCCGGTGAAGTGCACGCCATCATGGGGCCCAACGGCTCCGGCAAGAGCACGCTGGCGCGCGCGCTGTCGGGCCATCCGGAATACGTCGTGACGGAGGGGACGATCCTCTACGACGGGAAGGACCTGCTCGAGATGGTTCCCGACACGCGCGCCCGCGAAGGCGTCTTCATGGCGTTCCAGTACCCCGTCGAGATCGCCGGCGTGAACAACTCGTACTTCCTGAAGGCCGCGCTGAACGCCAAGCGCAAGCACCACGGCCTGCCGGAGCTCGACGCGATGGAGTTCATGCAGCTCGTGCAGGAGAAGTCGAAGCTCCTCGACATCGACAAGTCGATGCTCACGCGCGCCGTCAACGAGGGGTTCTCGGGCGGCGAGAAGAAGCGCAACGAGATCTTCCAGATGGCGCTCCTCGAGCCGAAGCTCGCGATCCTCGACGAGACCGACTCGGGACTCGACATCGACGCGCTGAAGCTGGTCGCCAGCGGCGTCAACGCCATGCGATCGCCCGATCGCGCGTTCGTCGTCGTCACTCACTACCAGCGCCTGCTCAACTACATCGTCCCCGACTTCGTGCACGTGCTGAGCGGCGGGAAGATGGTGAAATCCGGCGGCAAGGAGCTCGCCCACGAGCTCGAGGCGAAGGGCTACAGCTGGATCGACGCGGCCTGAATTGGCTTTAGGCTTTAGGCTTTGGGCTTTAGGGCGGAGTAGCGGAGAGCAATGTCACAGGTAGCAGAGAAGACGTCGTTCCTCACCGCGCTGGAGCGGCGCCCGCAGGGCGGGCCGCGGTGGCTGGAAGATCTCCGGTCGCGCGGCGCCGCCAAGTTCACCGCGCTCGGCATCCCGACGGTGCGCGACGAGGAATGGCGCTTCACCAACGCGGCCCCGCTGGCCGCGCTCGAGTTCGCCCCCGCGGAGCCGATTTCCGGCGCCGCCGAACGGCTGACCGGCTTCGCCTACACCGACGCCCCGCTGCGCCTGGTGATCGTCAACGGCCGCTTCGACCCGACCCTGTCGCGCGCCCGGGGGCTGCCGGCCGGCCTCCAGGCGGGCTCCCTGGCGGCCGCGCTCAAGGACAAC
>JANOJK010000122.1:0-5164 GCA_031408165.1 Acidobacteriota bacterium
CAGCTTCGGCACCGTCGGCCCCCTTGGCGGGGGCCCGTGTAGAAATTGCTCAGCCGGCGACGGACTTCGTATGCGAAGACGACGTCCGGCAAGCCATGAAGCAGAACCGCAAAATTGTAATCGGTGAGCGATCCATAGTCACTCCAGCGGCCCGGGACCTGGGAGAGGAGCACCGGATTTTTGTCCAAGCCAGCTGGCCCCGGTAGCAATTCCGACCCCTCCGACGGGGACCCCGTAGCCGGACTTCGACCGTGGCCGTTGGACTGCTTATTGTTGAGCCATTTGGATTTACGGTTGACCATGGCGGACGGGATTGCTATTCTGGCGACCCAGCACTTCATGCGCTCCGTTCCCGGCGGGGCGTCCGGCATCTGATGAAGACCTCTACAGGGCAAGCGGCTTGCACAACTGCTCTGCCGGCAGCGGCGGGCGGCCGATAAATATAAATACTTGTGAGCGGCAGGACCCTTAGGGTGTGGAGCCTTAACACATGAACCGAAGGACGTACACCGCCGGACTCTGCGTGTTACTGGCCGCCTGCGGCGGCAACTCGAAGCCCAAGGTCGCGGCCACGCCGCCGCCGCCCCGCGCCGTCACCGCGACGCCGCCCCCTCCCGCGCCCCCCAGGCCCCTGGCCGATCCCGTGACGACGCTGATCGGCACGTCGCAGCGCCACTTCGAGAGCGGCGAGCGCGAGCTCAAGGCGGGCCATCTGGACCAGGCGCGCGAGGCGTTCGACCAGGCGGTCGAGGTCCTCCTCGAATCCCCTTACGGGGCGCGGACCGACGCGCGCATGCGCGAGCATTTCGACCGGCTCATCGACCGCATCAATGCGTATGAAGTCACCGCCCTCGCCCAGGGTGACGGCTTCACGGAGAAGCGATACGAAGCGGCGCCGATCGACGAGATTCTGAAAAACGCCACCACCTTCCCGGCGCCGACGGCCGATGCGGCCACGATGGCGGCGGTGAAGGCGGACCTCGCGCACAATCCGCACGACATTCCGATATCGGAGCATGCGAAGGTCCTGTCCTACGTCGAGGTCTTCCAGGGGCGCATGCGCGAGTACATCCAGGACAGCCTGGCGCGTGGCGCGAAGTACATGCCGATGATCCAGGCGGTCTTTCGCGCCGAAGGATTGCCGCTGGATCTGGCCTACATCCCGATCATCGAAAGCGCCTTCAAGACCAACGCGCTGTCGAAGGCCAGCGCGAAGGGCCCGTGGCAGTTCATGAGGCCGACCGCGAAGGAACACGGCCTCAAGACGGACTGGTTCATCGACGAGCGATCGGATCCCGAGAAGTCGACCGTCGCGGCGGCGAAATACCTGAAGTCGCTGAGCCGGACGTTCCACGGCGACTGGAACCTGGTGCTCGCGGCCTACAACGGCGGTCCGGGCCGCGTGTCGCGCGCGATCCGGAGGTCGGGGATGGACGACTTCTGGCGGCTGTCGGCGACGTCCAGGTATCTGCCGCGCGAAACGCGCGAGTACGTGCCGCTCATCCTGGCGGCGATGATCGTCGGACGCAACCCCGCGCAGTACGGCTTCGAGGCGATCACCGCGGAGCCGATCGGCTACGACAAGGTGGCGATGCCGCAGGCGATCGACCTCCGCCGGGTCGCGGAGTGGACCGGCTCCTCGGTCGACGAGATCCAGGCGCTGAACCCCGAGCTGCGCCGCTGGACCACGCCGTTCCGGTATCCGCGGTATGAAGTCAAGGTGCCGAAGGGGACGGCGGATCTCCTGAACGCGAAGCTGGCCGAGGCCTCCCCCGCCGATTTCTCCGCGCTCAAGTGGTACACGGCGAAGAAAGGGGAGACGCTGCTCACCGTCGCGCGCCGGTTCGGCGTGTCGCGCACCGACGTGGCGGAGGCGAACGCCTTGAGCACGAAGGCCCGGCTGCGCCCAGGCCAGGAGCTGATCATCCCGCGCGCCCCGGCGATCCTGCTCGCCGCGCGCGCCGCGCGTCCCGCGCCGACGGCCGTCGCCTCGCGGGCGATCGCCCAGCCCGCGGAATCCGCGACCCTCACGACCCCGGCGCAGGTCACGCAGCTCACCTATCGGGTGAAACGCGGCGATACGCTGTTCTCGATCGCCCAGCTCTACGACACGACGGTCGCGAAGATCAAGACCTGGAACCGCCTCTCCAGCAATCGCATCACCCCGGGCGCGAAGCTGAAGATTCTCTCCGCGCCGCTGCGGTAGTTTGCAGTTCGCAGCTTCGGGCTGCCGTCGCCTCCCGTCGAGGACACGCTGGCCTGGCGGTTCGATGTGCGCAGTCCGCGCGTCGTAGCGCTCCATCAGCTCGCGCCCGTTCGCGCGCTCCCGAAAATCCAGCCGTTCCTGACGATCGAGCAGGGGCAACGACTTCCCGGCCTCCGATTCCGCCATGTGATCGCCAGTGCCTGCTCTACGGACGCGCGACGCCACCCCTCGGCGAGGTTGCTCACACTATCGAAACTGCAGCGCCTCCGCCACATGATCGAAAAGCACAGTGTCCGAGCCCTCGAGGTCGGCCACTGTCCGGGAGACGCGCAGCACGCGATCGAACCCGCGCGCGGTCAGCCCCAGGCGTTCCGCGGCATCGCGAAGCAGGGTGGTAGTCCTCGCATCGAGTGCGCATGCCTGACGCAGCGCGCACGGATTGAGGCGGGCGTTGGCCGCCGCCGGGATACTGCCTGCGCGCCCGTGCTGGCGGGCTCGCGCGCGCTCGACGCGTGCTCGAATAGCCGCGGTCCCTTCACCCCCCTCCCACGACGTCAATTCGCCCGGCGGGAGCGCCGTGACCGTGACGGTGAGATCGATGCGATCGCGGAGTGGACCTGACAAGCGCGAGGCATATCGGTCGATCTGGGTCGGGGTGCATCGGCAGGCCCGGCGCGCGTCCCCGAGGAACCCGCACGGGCACGGATTCATGGCACCGACCAGGACGAAGCGCGCAGGAAACTCCACGGTCCGGGAGGCGCGCGCGATGCGCACGAGGCCATCCTCCAGCGGTTGCCGCAGCACTTCCAGCGCGTGGCGGCTGAACTCCGGCATTTCGTCGAGAAAGAGCACGCCGTGGTGCGCCAGGCTGATCTCTCCCGGTCGAGGGCTCGGGCCCCCGCCCGCCAGGGCTACGTTCGACACCGTATGATGAGGCGCGCGAAAAGGGCGCGCACGCACGAGTCCGGCGCCGGGCGGCAACAAGCCTGCGACCGAATGAATCGACGTCACCTCCAGCGCTTCGTCGAACGTCAACGGCGGCAGGATTCCGGCGGCGCGCCTGGCCATCATGGTCTTGCCCGAGCCAGGGCTGCCTGCGAGCAGGACATTGTGTGCGCCCGCTGCCGCGATCTCGAGGGCGCGCCGCGCGAGGATCTGTCCCCGGACCTCGGAGAAGTCTCCGTGCACCGCCTCGGCGGGCTCGCTGGGATCGCCGGGACTCAGCACCACCGGATGCGGGTCGTTCAGGGCGCGCACCGCCTCGCCCAGCGAACGGACCGGATAGAAGTCGAGGTCGGCGACCACCGCCGCCTCTCGGCTGTTCGATTCCGGAAGGAGCAATCCGCGAAATTGACGCCGGCGAGCCGCGGCCGCAATCGGCAGCACGCCCCGAGCCGCCTGAATCCCCCCGTCGAGCGACAGTTCGCCCAGAATGAGGACATCGTCGATATCACGTCGTGCGACGATGCCGCTCGCGGCAAGGACGCCGAGCGCGATGGGAAGATCGAACGAGGAGCCGGCCTTGCGCACGTCGGCGGGCGCAAGGTTGACGGTCACCCGATGCTGAGGAAACTCGAATCCCGAGTTGCGAATCGCGCTCCTGATGCGGTCGCGACTCTCGCGAACGCTCGCATCCGGCAGGCCCACCATCGTGAAGCAGGGTAGACCGAACGACAGATCCACCTCGATGTTGACCGGGGTCGCATCGATGCCAAACACCGCCGCCGACCGAACACATGCGAGCATGCCGCCCCAGCGATGCAAGTCATGGCACAGCTGATTGCGCGGGAATTCCCGAAGAAAAACTGTTGTCGACGACCGAGGTGATCACCGGGCGCGCAGGAAATGCCTCACGGCACCTCGCGGAGGATCGCTGAATCTGCAATCAGTCACGTCGGCCGACGAACCACAGCCAACGGCAAACTACTTATTGCCGCCCGCGATCATCGCCTTCGCAGCCGCGCGGTGTTCCTGATACACGCGGCTCTGAGGCGCCACGGCGAGGGCCATCTCGAACGCGGCCAGCGCGTCGACGGGCTGGTTCTTCTTCAGGTACACCCAGCCCAGCGTGTCGTGCGGCTCGGGCCGCCCGCGAAGGACGTCCACAGCCACTCGCGCCCAGCGAAGTGCCTCGTCATGCCGGCCCTCGTCGGCGAGCATCCAGGCGAGGTTGTTCGCCGCCACCGCAGCGCGCGGATGACGCGCGAGGACGGACTCGTACTGCGCCCGCGCGCCGGCCCGGTCGCCCGACGCGTCCTGCAGCATGCCGACGACGGTCGCCGGGCCCGGGGCGTCGGGGGCCCGCGCCGCGAGCTCGCGGTACTTCTCGAGCGCCGCCGATTGATTGCCTTGCTGCAGGTACAACGATGCGAGCAGCTCGTAGGCCTCGAGGCGATCGGGATTCCCGCGAATCACGTCCATCAGGCGTCTCTCGGCGGCCGGCCCATCCTTCCCCGCGAGGTCGACGCGCGCGGCGAGCACCTGGAGGGAGGCGTCGGCTGGCTGAACCTCCAGCCATCCGGACACACGAGCGCGGGCGGCCTTGGTTGTCCAAGGCGGCAGCCACCCGTTCTCGATCATCAGCGGCGAGGATGGGGCGTCTCCCTTTTTCACCGATCACGTAACACCAGTCACCACCGAGAGCCTAACGGGAACATCGACCTCGCGCCGCGTGATTGCCGTGGCGTCCTACAACACGCGCACGACGTGGAACAGCATCCGACGGTCCCCAGACCGACCCCTATCTCGGCGCCGTCTCCGACATCTCTGTGTTCAGCAGCCGCGGACCGCGACGCAATTGCAGCAACCTGGCCAAGTGCCCGCCGATCATGAAGCCCGAAATCACGGCACCTGGCGCGACGATCGTGGCGGCGCTGACGGCGGACAAGGCCACGCCGACGCCGAGGACGGAAGTCGAGGCGGACGGCGTGCATTTCAAGAGCTACGGCACCAGCATGG
>JANOJK010000135.1:0-5617 GCA_031408165.1 Acidobacteriota bacterium
CTTGCGCATCGCCGCCAGGCGGAGGCTGCCGCGCTCGGTGTTCGACTACATCGACGGGGGGGCGGACGGCGAGGTGACTCTCCGGGAGAATTGCCGCGCCTTCGATGACGTGACCTTCCGCCCGCGGTACGCGGTCGAGACCCCCGCGCCGGACTTGCAGACCAGGGTGCTCGGGACGCCGCTGTCCATGCCCATCATCCTGGCGCCGGTTGGCAGCTGCCGCATGTTCTGGCCGCGCGGGGAGGAAGTGGCGGCGGCGGTCGCGGGAGCCGCGGGCACGATCTATTCATTGTCCACGCTATCTGGATGCCGCCTGGAGGACGTCAAGAAGTCCACGCCGGGCCCCGCGTGGTATCAGCTGTACCTGTGCGGGGGTCGCGAGGTCGCGAGCGCCACGGTGCAGCGCGCGCAAGAGGTCGGCTACGCCGCGCTGATTCTCACGATCGACACCCCCGTGGCGGGCATGCGCGAGCGGGACCTGCGCAACGGCGCGAAAGAACTGCTCACGCGCCGGCCGTGGCCCATGCTGCCGTATGTCGGGCAGTTCATGGCGCGGCCGCGATGGCTCGCGGATTTCTTCCGCGACGGCGGTCTCATGAGCTTTCCGAACGTGATGCTGGCGGACGGGCCGATGCCGTATGCCGACGTCGGCCTCGCGCTCGAGCAGTCCACGGTCACGTGGAAGGATCTCGGCTGGATTCGCGAGATCTGGAAGGGGCCCGTCGTGATCAAGGGGATCCACACCGGGGATGACGCGCGGCGCGCGGTGGACGAAGGGGCGGACGCGATCGTCGTCTCGAACCACGGCGGGCGGCAGCTGGACGGCGTCCCCGCGACGATTCGCGTGCTGCCCGAAGTCGTCGCCGCGGTCGGCGGGCGCACCGAAGTGCTCCTCGACAGCGGCGTCCGTCGCGGCGGCGACATCGTCAAGGCGCTGTGCCTCGGGGCGCGCGCGGTTCTCGTGGGTCGCGCGTACGCCTACGGGCTGGCGGCCGCGGGGGGGCCGGGGGTGGCGCGCGCGATCGAGATCCTCCGGGCGGATGTCGTTCGCACGATGAAGCTGCTGGGCGTGAAGTCGGTCGCGGACCTCGATCGGTCCTACGTCAGCTGCGATCGGTGGTGACGGGCGTGGATTGCCTGGACGCGCAGCCAGTCCATGGTGTCGAGCCTCCCGAAGTACGGATGATGGACGGTGCGCCGCCCTTCCGGATGCCCTGAGCGGATGTCGGCCTCCATGCCGGCCACGGCGGCGGTCAGACGCGCCAGGAGCTCGGCGGCGGGCAGCGGCGTCTTCGCCACGGGCTGGAAGATGCGGGGCGCTCTCCCCTTCCGCGTGAATCGTCCCGCCTTGAGCGTCCGATCGACGATGAACCACCGGGCGAGCGGCTGCAGGAACCGCGGCGCGCCCGTGCCGGCGTCCCCCCGTACGACCTTCCGGTTGTATTCGTAGACGATGGCGAGGTGCTCGGTAACCTGCGCGGGGGACCATTGCCCCTCGCCGCGGGGCGCCACCCATTTCGCGGCGTCCAGCCCGCGGGCCCGGGCGACGAATTCCTCGACCGCCGCGCGATTGTCGGCGATCGCGGTCTCGAGCTCAGTCATGACGGCCGAATCCTAACACGCGACGGGTTCATGCCCTGGCCGTCACTTCTCGCGAACGGTGCGGACCGGGTCCAGCGATGAGTCGCGGTGCCGATCCGCCCACCAGCTCCACGCGGTGAACAGCGGAACGCCGGTGAACATGGTGATGACGAGTGCGCGCACCGAGGGAGGCGGCGGACCGAGGATGTTCGCGACGTAGATGACGAGGAGCGTCGCCATCAGGGAGATGAAGGCCCAGCGCCCGACGGCGTCCCGCGCCCGTGTGGATCGCGCGTAGATCCAGGCGCCGGCCAGGAACATCGGCACTTCGACGAGGGCCGTGGCGCCAACAGAATTCCAGAGTCCCAGTCCGAGTCGGGGCCCGCCGGGATAAAGGGGCATGTCCGGACGATGGGTGACGAAGTCGAGGAACCAATGGCTGACGACCAGCCCGCCAATGACCGGGACCAGCCAGCGGTCCCGGACGAACGCCCGGCACACGATCGCCATCGCCAGACCCCACACCACGAGGAGGATCAACGAGTGCGAGTACGGGTAGCTGACGAAGTTGAGCGGTGTGAAGGCCGTGTTGCCCGGCTCGATCCGGACCTCCTCCAGGCCGGCGGCCACGAACATCGGCCAGAGCGTGTCCGCGAGCTGCGCCGCGGTGAAGAGCACGGCGAGCGACACGTTCGGCGTGGCGCGTTTCGCCGCGAGGCCGAGCGCGAAGTGACCGATGAACATGCGGTGGCGGATGATAGCACCGGAGCCCGGTTGTCGCACCGCGTCGTCAACCAGTACCTTAAACTGATAGCTACGCACGTGGCCACGCCGGAGAAGCCGTTGAAGTCAGCATCGACGGATGTATACCGCCTCATCTACAGCGGTCTGCGTGGTCGCACGATGGCGCGACCAGCCACGGTGTTCATGACAACGATATTCTGACGGGACTAGAACAATTGTCAGACAGCGAGCGACCAACCTCGCAGCGTCTGTTCGTATCTTTCACAATTCCCCTGTAATTCCGCCTCCGTCGCTGGCCTTCGCATTGCTACGTCGAACGACCGCCGGTCGCAGACCAGCGCTCAGGTCAGATCGAGTCAGGAAGGAGTGCGATAGGCGCTGCCGCGCGGAGCGCAACGAATCAGACAATTGGTTGCAGACAGCAGGATGTGGACCGCAGATCTTCAGGAGTTTGCGAACCGTCTTACATTTCAATGCCCGCTCTCACGAGGAACCTCATGACGTATCCATTGGTACGGCCCGCCCACATCGTTTTGCTCACCGCGCTTCTCAGCGCAATTCCATTTCATTCAGCCTCGGCCCAGGTCGCTCCGACACTAGGTGCGGCGCGGAGTTTCGCCGTGCTCGCCGGCCAGACCGTGACCAACACGGGTCCGACGATCATCACCGGAGATCTCGGTGTCGATCCGGGCACCGCGGTCACGGGCTTTCCGCCAGGCAGTGTGAGCGGAGGTTCGATCCTTGGACCGGGTGGGTCGGCGGCGCTCGCGCAGCTCGATACCACCGCCGCATACATTAGTCTCGCGGGCCAGATCTGCCCCGTCAGCAATACGTTTGGTGTGCCGACCGATCTCGGCGGGTTGACGCTTGTGCCCGGCGTCTATTGTTTCGCGTCTTCCGCCGGGTTGACCGGAACACTGACGCTCGACGGGCTGGACAACCCGAATGCGGCCTGGGTATTTCAGGTCGCGAGCACTCTGATTACAGAGGTCAACTCGAGAGTTGCGATCATCAACGGCGGTCAGGAGTGCAACGTCAATTGGCAGGTGGGTAGCTCCGCGACGCTGAAGACGGGGACGACGTTCGTCGGCAACATTCTCGCGCTCACGAGCATCGCCCTCAATACCAACGCAACCGTTTCGGGAAGAGTTCTCGCGCGGAACGGTGCAGTGACGATGGATTCGAACACCGTCGGCATCAGCGCCTGCGCCGCGCCGCCGGTCACTCCCGCCCGACCAACGCTCGCCAAGGCCTTCAGCCCGAGCGTCATCACTGCGGGCGGCAGCTCGACGCTCACCATTACCCTGAGCAACCCTGACGCCACGACGGCCGACTCCGCGTCGCTCACCGACACCTTGCCGAGTGGCGTGGTCACCGCTGACAGCGCGAGCACGACCTGCGGCGGGACCGTGACGACCGGCACGTCCTCGGTGACGTTGACCGGCGGTTCGATCCCGGCAAGCGGCTCCTGCACAGTGACCGTCCTGGTGACCGCTGCCAGCGCGGGCGCCTACGTCAACTCGCTGGCCACCGGCGCCTTGCAGACCAGCAACGGCAGTAATGCGGCGCCGGCCGTCGCAACCATGGCCGTCCTCCTGCCGACCGCGACGCCCGCCCTGTCACTGCACAAGACGGCGGACCGAACGACCTACACGGCAGTCGGCGATGTGATTGTCTACACCTATGTGTTGCGCAACATCGGCGGCGTGACGCTCACGGGTCCGTTCACCGTGACCGATGACAAGCTCGGCACATTCGCCTGCGCGGCAGCGGCAACCAGCCTCGCGCCTGGCGCCGCGGTCACCTGCACCAGGAGCTACAAGATCAAGGCTCGCGACCTCAGTTATGTGACCGGCTCGCTCACCGGAGTCATGGCGAATATCGACACCGGGTCGTGGCTGCTGGGTCGGGTCAGTACACAGGACACGTCGGTCACGGACGCCGGTTCGAGCGTGGTCAACGGCGTGTATCCCGCGTGGTGCATTCAGGATTACGTACCCAACGACCTGCACAGTCAGTTCGCGACGCTGTACTCGACGGTGGGCGGCAGCCTGCCGGCCGATACCGCCGGTCTGGCGTGGGGCAAGGTCAACTACGTGCTCAATCACAAGATCCGCGCGGCCGGTAAATCGAGGCTGGCGTACTTGAAGGACGTGCAAACCGCCATCTGGGTGCTGCTCGGTGAGCAGAATCCGGAGTTCGGTGTGAGCGCCGCGGCGCAGCAGATGATCAACGAGGCGAACGCGCACCCGGACTACGTTCCCAGCCCGTATGACATCGTCGCCGTGCTCGTCTACTCTGACGGCATGACGGTCACTCCTGACAGCATCCAGGAGAGCATCATCGAGATGCGGCCGTTCTTCCTCATCGTCAACCACGCGGTGGGTTCGGCGATGTCCGGCGGCGTGGTCGTGCGGTCGGGCCAGGCGGAGGCGACTGTGAGACAAGTCCGGTAAGTTCGGACGGTAGAGGACGGATTGCGAGTCGATCGCGAGGTTGGCTGCCGCGTCGGGCAGCAACCTCGCGATTGCTCCAGACCCTCGCAACGCCGGTCATGCCGACAAGAGCACAGGGGATGCGCGGACGACGCGCGCGTTGAGTCATTGTCCCTGCCAGCTCCTGTAAGCGCCGCGGGTATCCGAACGGCCCGCCGATCTTCCCGACCCATTCCACCGCACGGCCTAAGTCAGCCGGGCAGCTGGTTGTACGGGTCGAGCCATCCGGCAATATCGCTGGCATGTCGCCAGGTTCCAGAGTACGGTGCGTCTCACCAATACACGGCCCGCGTGAATCGTCCGTCTCGTCAACGGAGAAACCCGGGCAGGCGGTGAGATTGGCCTCTGGCCTGCCCGTCGGAGGCGAGATCGCGCGGGTTCACGTATTGCAGCGGAGGCGTTGTGCCGGTGCTGGCGGGTCAGGTCCAGCACCAGGCCTGGCCCGACGGCGGGTTGAAGAAAGAGCTTGGTGCCACTCGCCGCCAGCACGACGTCATCAATGGGTTGCGCGATGTCGCTGGTGTCGAGAGACCGGAAGCGCCAGATGCGCCCGTCGTGAGGCAGGCCCGGGGTGGCCAGCACGATGTCGGACGTCTGGATTACGTTCGGACCGTTCATGGAGGCGCCGCTCGGCCGACATTCGAACGTGGCCGTTGCGGGTGGCCTGTCGTTCCGGCCCTACAGCTCACCACGCTTCGAGTTCAGAGTCAGCGCCGGCTTGTGGAAGCCGAAGACCAACCACCTGGATCTGCGCGCGGCAAGCGATCGCCGCCGCTGATCGCCCTCACCGGTTGTTC
>JANOJK010000143.1:0-1614 GCA_031408165.1 Acidobacteriota bacterium
TTTCAAGGACGCTGCGCGCCGCTTCGCGGTGCTCCTGCGGAACCTCCTTGACGGCCGTGCGAGCAGAAGGCGAAGGGCTCTTACGGCCGAATGCCAAGAGGGCAGATGGTCGCGGAGGCACGCGTTGCGGAACCGGATCGATCATCACAACGGCGTTTTATCGCGAGTCAACCGGCACGCCGGCACCGCCCGACGTCAACCTGCTTGTGCCGGGGAAGCTATTCGGCTCTCAGGGCCACCATGGGATCCACACTGGCCGCCCGTCGTGCAGGAATCAGGCTGGCCACGAGCGCAGCGACAAGCAGGGACGCGGCCGCGACAGCGAAGGCGCGCGGGTCCGTCGGCTCCAGGCGGAACAAGAATGCGCTAGCTGCTCCCGTCAGGTACCAAGCCGCCACCCCGCCGATCGCCAGCCCCGCCGTCACCAGCATGCAGGCGTTGAGCATCACCATCCCGACCACGGTCGAACGCGTCGCACCGAGCGCGATGCGCACGCCGATCTCCCGCGTGCGCTGCGCCACGAGGTACGCCATGACGCCGTAAACGCCGACTCCGGCGATCACCAGGCCAAGCAGTCCAAAGAGGCCCAGCAGCAACATGGTGAGCTTGCGTTGGGCAAGCTGTCTCGCGATCAGTTCTTCCATCGTCCGGACGTTACGAAGAGGCACATCCGGCAGTACTGCGAACACGGCGGCCTTCACTGCCGGCAGCACGTCGTAGGGGCGGCCCGCCGTCCGGATCACCAGCTCGCCGCCCGACACGTCGCCTTGTGCCATCGGCACGTAGGCTTCTCTCAGCGGTTCGGCTTCCAGGCTGGTCTGATGGATGTCCCCGACGATGCCGATGACCGTGCGGTCCCCGTCGACCGGGAAAGGGCGGCCGATCGGGTCTTCACCAGGAAAGTACCGCTTGGCCGCGGCGGCATTGATGATGACGACCAGCGGGCCGCCGGCGCGATCGGTCGCGCTCAAGAATCGACCGCTTTGCAGCGGAATCTTCAGGGCACGGTGATAGTCCGGCGTCACGTACCGAACACTGACCGCATCGGGCATGCTCGGACTCGACATGAGAGAAGCGCCGCCGCCGCCAAGCGGCACCCCGTTCGACACCATCGACGCCGAGATGACCCCTGGAATCCGGCTGATGCGCTCCACAATCTCCGTCAACGCCGCGATGGAGTTGGACGGCTCCGTTCTCGACTCCACGCGGGGCGAGATTTGCGCCGTCAATACACGCTCCGGGCTGAATCCTGGATCGATGCGCAGCAGCGCCATGAAACTGCCGATAAAGAGCGCGGCGCCCACAAGGAGGACGACAGCGAGGGCGACTTCGGCGACGACCAGCGCGTTCCGCATGCGCCGCAGACCGGCGCCCGCGCTCGCTCGCGCGGACTGCTTCAGGGCGGTGGAGAGATCGGGCCTGGACGATTGAAGAGCGGGGACGATGCCGAAGAGGAGTGCCGTCAGCAACGCCAGGATCGCCGCGGCCACCAGCACGCGGAGGTCGAGCGCGATGGCAGTCACCCGCGGCACGTTATCGGGCATGGAGGTGCGGAGCACCTGGATGGCCCACCACGCGACCACGATCGCGGACACGGTGCCGGCAGCCGACAGG
>JANOJK010000185.1:0-2849 GCA_031408165.1 Acidobacteriota bacterium
GTCGGCGGACACGATGCGGCGGCGTTCGGCGACGAGTCGCAGCAGCGCCGTGATCTCCGGCCACGACAGGCCGCCCGGCTCGGGTGTCCCGGTCGCGGGCATGATGGCTGGATCCAGGCCGTCCACGTCGATGCTGATGTAGACGTCCTCGGCGAGCGACTCGACGACCGCCTCCATCCATGTCGGGTCGCGGCGCATCGAACAGTCGAAGAACACCGTCGTGTTCAGCTTCGGGAGGATGTCGGCTTCCTCGGTGGACAGGCTGCGGATGCCGACCTGCGTGATGCGCGCGTGGCGCAGGGATCGGCGCATCGCGCACGCGTGGTTGTGCGGCGTGCCCATGTACGAATCGCGCATGTCGGCGTGCGCGTCGATCTGCAGCACCGAGAGAGCGGGATACTTGCGGGCGGTGGCGGAGACGAGCGGCGGCGTGATCGAATGCTCGCCGCCGATCGACAGCAGGAACTTGTCGCGCCCGATGACTTCGTAGGCGACGCGCTCGATCTCGTCGAGCAGCGGCTCCATCTCGCCGAACGGCAGCTCCATCTCGGGCAGCGTGAAGATGCCGACCCCGTGCACGTCGGCCCGCATCTCTTCGTCCCACAGCTCCATGTGGGAGGAGGCCCGGAGGATTTCGTGCGGCCCGTTCCGCGTCCCGCCCACGTACGACGTGGTGCGGTCGACGGGCACCGGCAGGATGACGACGCTCGCCTGGTCGAAGGAGCGGCGGGTCGGAAGCGCGCCGCCGAAGACGAGCGCCTCGGCGTGATCGTATTGAAACGGCAGATCCATGACTAGCGAGCCTCGAACCGAGCGGGCGGGAAGGGGCGGCCGTTGACGGCCATGATGGGCCCGGAGAGATCGAAACGCATCGGCGTGCGGCGCCCGAGCGCCTCGCGCGCGCTCGCGGCGAGCGCGCTGACCAGCAGCGGAAGGGCGATCGTCGCGTCGCACTGCACCGTCACCTGTTCGGCGTCGGTCGCGAGCTTGCCCCAGCTGCGCGCCTCCTCCAGGCTCGAGCCGGACGCGCCGCCGAAGTGCGGCACGTCCGTGACGATCTGCAGCGCATAGCGGTGGCCGCCGATGCGGTCGTCGAAGAACTCCGCCTGCACGCTCGCCTGGTTGATGAAGTTCTTCGGGGTGCCGCCCCCGAGCACGATCGACGCCGTGCGCGGGTGGCGGATCACCACGTTGGCCGACTCGATGATGTCGCCGATCACGTCGAGCTGCCCCGCGGCCGGCACCCGGTGGCGTGCCTGCGACAGCCCCATGCCGATCGACGAGTCCGCGAGCGCGGGACAGAAGATCGGGATGTTCGCCTTGTAGGCGGCCGTGAGGATCCCGTCCTGGCCGGTGTGCTTCCAGAGATACTCGCCGAGCCGGTAGAGGAGCTCCCGCGAGGTGTGCGGCCGCGGCTCGAGCGTCAGCGCGAACTCGGCGATCCATTCGTCGTTCTCGCAGAACTCGTCCTCGCGCGCGTAGGTATCGTAGACCCGGTCGATGTGCTCCGCCTGCAGCAGCGCGTCGTCTTCCTGCGGCGACCCGAGGTAGTGATGGCGTCCGCGTATTTCGTGGAGGTCGTGGTAGAGGTTGGCGCCGGTCGAGACGAGGCAGTCGATGTAGCGGTGGGCGATGAGGTAGGCGACGACCATCCGCAGGCCGCCCGCGCTGAGCGCGCCCGCCATGCCGAGGAAGATCGTGCAGTCGTCGCCCAGCATCTTTTCCCAGATGCGGCGCGCCGTCGCGAGGTTGCGCCCCTGAAACGAAATGCGCTCCATGCGCGCGAGCAGGTCGTCCGCCCCCGCGTCGGGCTGGACCACGAACGGCTCGACCGGCGCGCGCAAAAAACGGGAGTTCGTCTTCATGCCGTCGGATATCTTGCCATGTCAGGGAAGGAACCGAAGGATCTTTTGAAGGATTCCTTCGATTCCTTCCGATCAGAAAGCGTGGCCGATGCGGCCGAAGATCGTGGCGCGGCTGCGGCCGGCGACGGGATCGCGCGTCCATGCGGCGCCCGTGGCGATCGTGAGCGGCAGGTAGTGGCCGAGCACGACGTCGAGCGACAACTCGCCGCCGGCGGATGTGCGCAGGTCGGCGGCGCGAAAGGTCGCGTCCCACGCGTGGCCGGCGTCGACGAACGCGGCCGCATGGATCGACCGCACGAACACGGGCCACGAACCCGCGCCCCGCTGCACGCGCGCGAGCGGCACGCGCAGGTCGGCGTTCGCCGCCGCCGTCCGAGAGCCGACGATGTCTTCAGGGTCGACACCGCGGAGGAGGCCGATCGAGTCGCGGCCGAAGTCGAACACGAGGCCGCCCGCGCCCGGGCCTGCGGCGGAAAACCGCCGGCGCGTCCCGATCGGACCCCAGCTCCCCGCGGCCGCGAGACGTCCGGCCAGGACGACGTGCGTGCGCCCCAGCCGGCGGTACGCACGCGCGTCGACGATCGCGGCGCCCCCCGTCACGTCCGATCCCAGCACCGCCCGGCTCGTTTCCGCCGCCGTCAGCACGGCGAACCCCTCCTCGGTGCTGATCGAGTAGCCGAAGATCCGGCGGCTGTCGTGCAGCCATCCGCCGCGCAGCGACCGCAGGTCGCGATGGGCGTTCCGCGTCTGGCACGACGTGACGATGTCCGTGCAGGCCAGCGTGTCGGTCTGCGCGGAGAAGCCGGCGAGCAGCGTCTCGGTCCGGCGGATATGTCGAAAGGGCAGGAGAGTGCCCGCGAACAGCTCCTGGCTGCGGATGAGCCCCCCCCGGACCGGATCGGTGTCGTCGGAGTAGCTCGCAATCAGCGTCGGCCGCCAGCGGTCGTAGGCGTAGGCGACATGCCAGTCGGGCCGGGCACGCGA
>JANOJK010000193.1:0-2081 GCA_031408165.1 Acidobacteriota bacterium
GTGGGACTCCCCGACGAAAACGCGCACGCGCCGAACGAGAAGCTCGATCTCGGGAACTTCCACGGCGGCATCATCGCCTCCGCCTTCCTCTACGACGAGATCGGCAAGGGCTGACCCGGATCATGCGCCGCCTGCTCGGCATCGGGGTGGCGGCCCTCATCGCTGGCGCGGCCTGTTCGGGCCCTCCTCCGGATCCCGCGAAGCAGACGACCACGCCGACATACGACAAGACGACCGGCAAGCTGACGCAGCTCACCTACGACCGGAACCGCAACGGCGTGATCGATACCTGGACCGACATGGACGGAGCCAATCCCCTGCGATCGCGCATCGACACCAACGAGGACGGCAGGATCGATCGCTGGGAATACTACGACGCGGCCGGCAAGGTGCTGAAGGTCGGATTCTCCCGGAAGGACGAGGGGAAGCCCGATGCGTGGGCGTACTCCGGCGCGGACGGCAGCGTCGAGCGCGTCGAGGTCTCGTCGACGGGCGACGAGAAGACAATCGATCGTTGGGAGTTCTACACGGCCGGGCAGCTCGCGCGCGTCGAAGAGGATACGAACGCCGACGGCCGGGTGAACGTCTGGGCCACCTATGAAGGCGGGGCCCCGAAAACCACCACGTTCGACGAGGATGGCGACGGCCGTCCCGATCGCCGCCTGACCTACCGGGACGGCGCGCTGGCCCTGATCGAGTCGGTCCCGGACGGGTCAGGCGCCTTCACGAAACGAGTCGAGGTGAAATGACGGGGACTCCGCGGATTTTCGTCGCCGGACATCGGGGGCTCGTCGGGTCCGCGCTGCTGCGGCGCCTGGGACGCAATCACGGCGTCACGGTCCTGACCGCGACCCGCGAGCAGCTCGACCTCCGCGACCAGGCGGCCGTGAATTACTGGTTCAAGGCGAACCGGCCCGAATACGTGTACCTGGTCGCCGGCACGGTGGGCGGGATACTTGCGAACTCCACGCGTCCCGCCGAGTTCATCTACGACAACATGCTCATTCATGCGACGGTGGTGCACGCGTCGCACGAGTACCGCGTGAAGAAGCTGCTGTATCTCGGGAGCTCCTGCATCTATCCTCGCGACTGCGCGCAGCCCATGGCCGAAGAAGCGCTCCTCAGCGGCGCCCTCGAGCCGACCAACGAAGCCTACGCGATTGCGAAGATCGCGGGGATCAAGCTGTGCCAGGCATACAGGACGCAATACGGCGACGACTTCATTTCGGCAATGCCCACCAACCTGTACGGGCCGAACGACAACTTCGACCTCACCAGCTCGCACGTGCTCCCGGCGATGATTCGCAAGTTCCACGACGCGAAGCTCGCCGCCGCGCGCGAAGTCGTGATCTGGGGCACCGGCGCGCCGCGACGCGAGCTCCTGCACGTCGACGACCTGGCCGACGCGTGCGTGTTTCTGATGGACCGCTACAGCGCCCCCATGCACATCAATGTCGGCACGGGCGAAGACCTCAGCATCCGTGAGCTCGCGGAATCGGTCCGCGCCGTCGTCTATCCTGAGGCGGAGCTCGCCTGGGACACCTCCAAGCCGGACGGCATGCCGCGGAAGCTGCTGGACGTGACCCGCCTGCACGCGCTCGGCTGGCATCACCGTACCGCCCTCCGCGACGGCATCGCGTCCACCTACAACTGGTTCCTCGCGAACCAGGGACACCTCCGCCAGGCGCACCTCAGCGCTCCCTCGCGCTAGAGACCTTGCCGCGCCCGTGTCGAACCGATCCTGCCGGGGTACTGATCGCGTCCGCCTGTCACGACGATTTCGCAAGAGAGATCGCAACTTCGCCGGCGGCATTCTCGCGTGGCCACGAATCTGTCACAAAGGCACCAAGACACGAAGGCACAAAGACGATATGTCCACCTTCGTACCTTGGTGACTTCGTGCCCCGTTTCTGTGGCCGTCGTCGTTTAGGATCGATAGCCTCGCGCCCTTTCCCTGCGCCGGAATGCCCTGGCTGGCGTGAAGGCACTGAGGAATGAAGGCACTATGTTATGAAGAACGATTGGTGCCTTGCTTAAAAGTCGTGGGCCCGTTAGATCGGCAAGAAAAAAAAAGGCCGGAC
>JANOJK010000208.1:0-1759 GCA_031408165.1 Acidobacteriota bacterium
CGCCGCTGACAAAAGACCAGCAGGTGAAGATCGCGTCGCTCGACGACCTCGTCGAGTTCTTCATCGCCGCCGGCAAGAAGGGCATCGCGGTCAATCGCTACAAAGGCCTCGGCGAGATGAACCCGGACACGTTGTGGGAGACCACGATGGATCCGTCCAAGCGGACGCTGCTCCAGGTCAAGGCGGAAGACCACCCGGCCGCCGACCTGATGTTCACCACGCTGATGGGCGACCAGGTCGAGCCGCGGCGGAAGTTCATCGAAGACAATGCGCTCGACGTCAAGAACCTGGACATTTGATCGGGGCGCGGGGCGTGTGGCTGAGGCATGGGGCGGCGTGCCCTGACCCGCCCCTGATCCGGCCCGCAGCCCCCTGCACCGAACTGCACTTTCATGACTGAAACCACTTCCAGCAAGATCCCCGTCAACATCGAAGACGAGATGAAGCGCTCCTACATGGATTACGCGATGAGCGTGATCATCGGGCGAGCGCTGCCCGACGCCCGCGACGGGTTGAAGCCGGCGCACCGGCGCGTGCTGTACGGCATGCGCGCGATGGGCCTCGCGAGCAACCGCGCCTACCGCAAGTGCGCGAAGATCGTCGGGGAGGTGATGGGGAACTACCATCCCCACGGCGACGCGTCGATCTACGACACCCTGGTCCGCCTGGCGCAGGAGTTCAGCATGCGTTACCCCCTGGTCGACGGCCAGGGGAACTTCGGGTCCATCGACGGCGACCCCCCCGCGGCGATGCGCTACACCGAGGCGCGTCCCGAGGCGATGGCCGAAGCGATGATGGGGGATCTCGACAAGGAGACCGTCGACTTCGTCCCCAATTACGACGAGACGACCGAAGAGCCGACGGTCCTGCCGACCACGTTCCCGAACCTGCTGGTCAACGGCTCCGCGGGCATCGCGGTCGGAATGGCGACCAACATCCCGCCGCACAACCTGCGCGAGGTGATCGACGGCTGCATCGCGGCCATCGATCAGCGCGGCCAGCCGCGCGACGCGCGCCTCAAGGCGGTGCTGCGCGTGGTGTCGGGCCCCGACTTCCCGTCGGGCGGGTACATCGTCGGCAGGAACGGCATCTACCAGGCCTTCACGACCGGCCGCGGCTCGATCATGATGCGCGCGAAGTCGTCGGTCGAAGAGAACAAGAAAGGCGACCGGCAGTCGATCGTCATCACGGAGATCCCCTACCAGATCAACAAGGCGCGCCTCATCGAGAAGATCGCGGAGCTGGCGAAAGAGAAGATCATCGAGGGGATCAGCGACCTGCGCGACGAATCCGATCGCGACGGCATGCGCATCGTCATCGAGCTGAAGCGCGGCGAGATGCCCGATGTCATCCTGAACAATCTCTACAAGCACACGCCCCTGCAGACGACGTTCGGCATCATCATGCTGGCGATTGCCGGCGGGCGGCCGAAGGTCCTCAACATCCTCGAGGTCATCGAGCAGTTCATCGAGTTCCGGCGGGAAGTGGTCCGGCGGCGCACCGAGTTCGAGCTGCGGAAGGCCGAGGCCCGGGCCCATATTCTCGAGGGCCTCAAGATTGCGCTGGATCACCTCGACGACGTCATCAAGCTGATTCGCGGATCCAAGAGCCCCGCCGAAGCGCGCGAGGGGCTGATGACGCAGTTCCGGCTCTCGCAGGTGCAGTCGCAGGCGATCCTCGACATGCAGCTGCAGCGGCTGACCGGCCTCGAGCGTCAGAAGATCCTCGACGAGCTGCTCGAGCTGATGAAGACGATCGA
>JANOJK010000227.1:0-3228 GCA_031408165.1 Acidobacteriota bacterium
CGATGTCGTCCTCATCGGGCACGAAGTCGGCGTAGGCGACCGAGCCTGACACCGTCTTGACGCCTGCCGTGCAGAGCAACTCAAGCCCCAGCGCAAGCGCCTCTTCGGTTTCTGAACGGCGGCCCCGAGAACCCTGAGAACCCTGAGAACCCCGAGAACCCCGAGAACCCCGAGAACCCCGAGAACCCCGAGAACCGCAGCGTGACTTGTCACCGCCCGGCGGCGCGGGCGAGCGCGTCGAACGCCGCCCGCTCGAGCGTGACCTGACCAAGCCTGCCGGCGCGATGACCGCTCTCGCCATGGAAATCGGACCCGCCGCTGACGAGCAGTCCGAGCCGGGCCGCCAGGGCGCGGTAGCGCGCCTCGGTGGGAGGGTCGTGGTCGCGGTGGCGCGCCTCGATGGCGTCGAGGCCGGCGGCCGCGAGGGGGGCGATCAGGTGATCGCGCGCGGTGACGCCCGGATGCGCGAGCGACGCGATTCCCCCGGCCTCGTGGATGATGGCGACGACCTGGGCGGGCGTGGCGCCGACACGCGGCACGTAGGCCGCGCCGCCGAATTCGAGGAATCGCTCGAACGCTTCGTGCGGCGTCTGCACATGGCCGGCGGCGACGAGCGCGGCCGCCACCTGCGGACGCCCGACGCTCCGGCCGAGCGCGGCGGCGGCGAGCACGGGCGCGACGTCGATCGGACAGCCGAGCGCGGCCAGGCGATCGCCCATCCCGGCCACGCGGCGGACGCGGTCCGCGCGCTGGCGATCGAGAAACGTCCGCAACGGCGCCGCACGCGGTTCGATGAAATAGCCGAGCACGTGGACGTCGCGCCCCTCGTCCACGGCGCTGATCTCGATCCCCGGAACGAGCTGGAGGCCGGCCTCACGCGCGGCGCCCCTCGCGGCATCGCTGCCGGCGGTGGTGTCGTGATCGGTGATGCTGATGATCTCCAGGCCCGCCGCGCGGGCCTGGAGCACGAGGTCCGGCGGCGTGAGCGTGCCGTCGGAAGCGGTGGTGTGAACGTGGAGGTCGATCAGCGGAGGCTCAGACGCTGCAGATCCGCTTTCAGACGCTGAACGACGACCCGCATCCGCACGTCGACTTGGCGTTCGGGTTCTTGATGGTGAAGCCGCCGCCGGTGACGTTGTCGACGAAATCCACTTCGGCGCCCTTCAGGTAGCGCGCGCTGATCGGGTCGACCAGCAGCCTGACACCGTTGGTCTCGATGATGGCGTCGGTGCTCGCGTCCCCCTCGCCCTCGTCGATCATCAGGCCGTACTGGAAACCGGAGCACCCGCCGCCCTGGACAAAGACGCGCAGTCCGGCGTCGGTCTTATTTTCTTCGGCCAGCAGCTCGGTGATCTTCTCCGCCGCCGAGGGGGTCACATGGATGTTCATTTCTGCCATTCTCCTAGGGTAGTTGTTAATTATACACTGATGCCTTGGCCTACGAACCTGCCCGCCGGGCCGCCCAGGCCCTGCTCGATCAACATGTCATAGGACGCATCTGGCGGCGAGACGTCTCGGTCTGGACCCCGGACCCGGCCGGCGCGGCCGCGCGGTCGATTTCGAGCCGGCTTGGCTGGCTGGACGTGCCCACGGGGATGCAGCCGGAGGTCGACCGGGTGACGGCCCTGGCTGACGAGCTGCGCCGCGACGGCATCACCACCATGTACCTCCTCGGCATGGGGGGCAGCAGCCTGTGTGCGGAGGTGATGCGCGGGGTCTACGGCGTGCGCGAAGGGTTCCCGCGCATGGTCGTCCTGGACACGACCGACGAGGCGGCGGTCACGGCCGTGCTGACCAGCCTCGAACCGGAACGCGCCCTCTTCCTGGTCGCGAGCAAGAGCGGGGGAACGATCGAGCCGGCCTCGATGGAGAAGCTGTTCCATGCGCGCATGTCGGCGGCCCTTGGCGACGCGGCGGGCCGTCATTTCATCGCCGTGACCGATCCGGGAACCGAGCTGGCGCACCTCGCCCAGACGCGTGGCTACCGCAAGAGTTTCCTCAATCCGCCCGACATCGGCGGGCGGTTCTCGGCGCTGTCACTCTTCGGGCTCGTTCCCGGCGCGATCATCGGCGCGCCCGTGCGCGAGATGCTCGCCGGCGGCGCCGACATGGCCGAGGGCTGCCGGCAGGAGAACCACAAGAACCCGGGGCTCGAGCTCGGCGCCTTCATCGGCGCGGCGGCCGCCGCTGGACGCGACAAGCTGACGGTCGTGCTGCCCTCGTCGCTGGCCACGCTGGGGCTGTGGATCGAGCAGCTCGTCGCCGAGAGCACCGGGAAGCACGGCAAGGGTTCGCTGCCGGTGGTCGACGAACCGCTCGGGACCCCCGGCGACTACGGCGCCGACCGGTGCTTTGTCGCGATCGCCACCGATCGCGACGCCCCGGACGCGGCAAAGCTGGACGCGCTCGAGGCGGCCGGCCATCCCGTGCTCCGCCTCAGCACGCGGATCGCGGCGCTCGGCGCCGAGTTCTTCCGCTGGGAATTCGCGACCGCGATCGCCGGCGCCATCCTCGCGGGCGTCAGTCCCTTCAACCCCTTCGACGAGCCAAACGTGTCGGAGGCCAAGGACAAGACCAAGGCGATCCTGGCCACCGGGGACTTCGACGGCGGGACACCCGCGGCGTCCGCCGCTGGAATATCGGCGTATTCCTCCCGCTTCACCGGTGTGTCGCCGGCGGACCTCGTCCGCGCCGCCGTGGACTCGCTCAATCCGGGCGACTACGCGGCGTTTCTCTCGTACCTCCCGGCCGATGCGTCGCTGGAGCTCGCGGTCGCGGAGATCCGGACTGCCTTCCGCTCGCGCAAGCACGTCGCGAGCACCTATGGCGTGGGGCCCCGGTACCTGCACTCCACCGGGCAGTACCACAAGGGCGGGCCGAACACGATCGTGGCGTTCGTACTCACGGGGGAGGACGAAACCGGGACGGCGATTCCGGATGCGCGGTTCACGTTCAAGCAGCTCAAGCGCGCGCAGGCCGTCGGGGACTACCAGACGCTGCAGGCGCACGACCGCCGGACGGTGCGGATCCACTTCGATCGAGGCGTCGACCCGGTTGCGGGTCTTCAGACGTTATTCCCCAGGTAGCCCGACCTTCAGGTCGGGCGAGACGTTATTCCCCAGTTGGCCCGACCCTCAGGTCGGGCGCGATCGCATCAGCAACGAGCCGGCGCGTGCACGCCCGACCTGGAGGTCGGGCCACATGGGGATCCAAGCCCCCCGCCATCTC
>JANOJK010000230.1:0-5325 GCA_031408165.1 Acidobacteriota bacterium
CGAATCCGGAAACGAAGAAATTCGGGAAGTGGTCATCAAGAAGCGCTCGAAGAACGACCAGATCGTCGAAGGGGCGCGCCTTCTGCGCGAGAAGGGCATCAAGGTCCTGACCACGAACATGATCGGACTGCCGGGCGAGACGCTCGACCAGGCGTTCGAGACCGTCGAGCTGAACATGGCGCTGAAGTCCGACTACGTGCGCGCGAACACCTTCCTGCTGTTCCCCGGCCTGCCCCTCGTCGAATACGCGCGGCAGAAGGGCTACATCGACAAGGATTTCGACATCGACAAGCAGGTCGCCCAGTCGCAGGAGATCACCCTCAGCACACCCTACGCCCGCGAGTTCCGAAACATCAACTCGCTGTTCTGGCTAATGGTGAAATGCTCGCCGAAGCGGATCCCGTTCTTCAAGCGGCTCGTGACCCTCCCCGACAACATCGTGTTCCGCATCATTGGCTCGTTCAACATGATGCAAGAGCTGCTGTTCTATCGGATCCGGCCGATTCCCGCGCTGCGGTACTTCAGGAACACGGTGCTCATGACGAGCAAGTCGCGGCTCAGCATGGGGCTGCGGCAGTACCCGACCCTCTTCCGCAGGAAGAAGCGGGTGGACGAACAGGTGCTTCCCTCGAACCAGAAAGAGATCTACGAAGCGAGCCGCGGCTATTTCTGATGTTCACACTCGAGGAATCGGCGCTCTTGCGCCGGATGATTCACACCATGTGGTGGATCGGCCTGTGCTTCCTCGTGGCCCTGGGCGTGTACCTGCTGCTTCGCTAGCCCGGGCCGCCCGCTAAGACCTTGTAGATCTGGACGGCGCCGTTCCCGAACACCCGCTCGAATTTCTCGGGGTGGCGATCGAACTTCAGCACGCCGTCGGCATAGGCCCCGCGCTCCACGTCCCCCACATACAGGTAGTCGACGCCGATCCTGCGGCAATGGAAGTGCGCGTCGGCAGCGTCCGTCGACTGGAAGATGGTCCGGATCCGATTGAGGTTCTTCTCGAAGCGGGACTGATCCGGCTCGAAGAGACCGGCGCCCGAGGCCATGCGCCGGCGCGCCAGCGCCGGGATGAGCGCCCAGGTCGCACGACCCCGTGCCCAGCCATCGGGCTGCACGGTCGCGTCCTCCGGCAGCGAGGCGCGGATCCAGGCGAGCGCGGCCTGCTCGTCGGCACCGATGCGAACCGTCCAGGGGAATCCGCCGGGGCTGATGTTGACGTTGTAGATGTCGCGGGTGTTGTACCAATCGAGCGCCACGGTTGGTGCCGCGAGCAATGCGAGCAGCGCCAGCACTGCCCACGCCGCCGCCGCGGCCGGCCGGCGCCAACCGCGCCACACGTCGATAGCAAAGGCCAGCCAGAGAGCGAGCACGAGATAGAAGAGGTGGCCGACGCGGAACGGCACATAGGTGTTCTGGTGGTACTTGAGCTCCACGAACATCAGCACGAGCGCGCACACGAGCGCGAGGGCGAGGCTCGCCACGAGTCCCTTTGAACGCAGCCGCCACAACCGCCGCCATCCGATCAGAGCGAGGAGAGGCGCGGCGCCAAAGCTCAGCAGAGCGAATGTCGCCGGGGCGCGCAGGAGCCGCGAGTTCCATCCGAACTGGGCGACATTCGCCGACCGCTGAATCATGCCCAATTCGATAAGGAGGACAAGCGCGGCGAGCACCAGCGCGGCGGCGATTGCGCGCGCGACTATCCATCGCTGAAAATCGCGACCCCGGTTCACCGCCAGCCAGACCACCTCCGCCACCGCATACCAAGCGACGAGCATCAACCCGTTGAAGCTGCTGCACGCGAGCGCCGCCCCGAGCAGCAACCCGTCGACCACGCCGCGCCGCGGCGCGTTCCCGTCACGAGCGAGTGCGAACGTGGCAAGGGCCAGCAAGCCTGCCGTGATGGCCGTGCCGTGCTGTGGCGTGTACCAGAAAAGCCGGTGCAACCCGTCGATGCCCGGCAGGTCCCACCACCACCGCGTCAGCGCATCCACGTTGTACTCGCGAAAGGCCCAGAACGGCGCTCCCCGGCGCCAGTGGTAGCCCAGCAGCGCCGCACCTTCGAAGCTCGACGCCCCGATGACGGTGATCCAGGCGGCCGCGGTAGCCAGCGTCGACCCTCCGAGGCTGCGCACGACCATGAACCACACCGTGACGAACAGCGGGGCGCCGACGAGCGCCGTGAGCAGCAGACCGCGGTCGGTGCCAAGATCGGGCCGCAGCATCGCGAAGACCGCGGGGAACGAAAAATACGTCCAGTAATACGGGAGTGGCTCCGTAATCATGAACGGGTTCACCGTGGGGATGGCCTGCTTCTCCAGTTCGCCCACCACGCTCATGTGCGCGAACAAGTCAGCAAAGAAATAGGCCCGGTACGACAGCTGCCCATCGACGGACCGCCCGATGTTCGCGAACACGGGCCCGACGATGAGCGCGACGACCAGGACAAGCGCGCCGATCGCCGCGCGATCGGCGGCGCCGAGGCGCGCCAACTGCACGACGCCGGCCGCCGGACGGCGCGCCGCCCACCGCAGCCCGCCCCCCGCGAGCGCGCAGGCGCCAAGCACGGGAAACGGGCCCGGAAGACGGAGGAGGCGCATCCCGCAATAGATGAGGGATCCTGCGAGCAGGCCGAGAAACAGGGCAAGCGCGATCAGCGAGGCGGGATCGAGATCAGCCCCGCCGTAGAAACGCGCGAGCCCCCAGCCCGGCGCGGTGAAGACGAGAAACGCTGCGGCGAAGAGTGCAAGGCCCCCGAAGGCCGGCAGAATGGCCGCCGCGGAAGCCGCGAGCGCCAGAGCGCCCAGGCACAGGGCGACCCGTGGCGCGAACGCCGCGATCATGCCGCCGTCGCGCGTGTGAACATCTGCCGATTATGCGCCGACGGCGCATTTTTTCCAGAACGATTCTGACAGCGAGGTTCACTTCACGTTATGCTCGCTTCGGGATGATGCTCACTGACGCCTCATGCGATCGCTTGCCCCGCTGACGGTGTCGGCCGGAGCGGCGTCGCGCCGACGGTCACGTCTCCAGGTCGTCCTGTTCTCCGGCGGCCGCGGTTCCGGCGCGCTCGCCCGCCAGCTCCTGCGGCATGAGGCCGTCGATGTCACGCTCGCGATCAACGGGTACGACGACGGCGCGTCCACCGGCGAGGTGCGCCGGTTCCTCGGCGACTGCCTGGGTCCCTCCGACTTCCGCAAGAATGCGTCACGGGTCGCGCTCGAGAGGCAGACGGTTCCCCCTGAGCTCGTGGCGCTCGTCGACTACCGGCTGCCGGTCGGGTGCGACGCCGCGACCGCGCAACAGGCCCTGACCGCGGTCGCGACCGCCCTCCCGCCGGCCTCGACGGCCGGGCCGGCGGGCGACCTGTGGCGCCTGGCCCGCGCCGCCGGATCGGGCGGAACCGTCGATGCCCTGGCCGTTCGGATCGAGGCGTTTCTCGCGGAACTGGTCCGCACGGGCAGGCCCTTCGACTTTTCGGACTGTGCGGTGGGCAACCTCGTCTTCGCTGGCTCGTTTCTCCTGAATGGCCGCCGCTTCAACGACGCCGTGGACGACTACGGCGTCCTCCTCGGGGTGCCAGACGGCCACATCGAGAACGTGACCGACGGGACCAACGCCCACCTCGCCGCGCTCGACATCCACGGCGCGCTTCTGGCGAGCGAGGCCGAGATCGTGGACGCCAAGCACCGCAACAGAATTCGAGAGATCTACATCATCGACCGGGCACTGGACCGGACGGATCCGGCGATCGCCGGACTCGAACGCGACAGAATCCGGGAGTTTCTCGACGCGCACGCGGCCGATATCAACGTCAACCCGCGAGTGGTCGCCCGGTTGCGCGCCGCCGATCTCATCATCTACGCGCCGGGCACGCAACATTCGAGTCTGTTTCCCTCGTACCTCACCCCCGGCCTGAACCAGGCGATCGCCACCAACCTGAACGCCATCAAGCTGCTCGTCACGAACATCCAGCCCGACGCGGAGATCGTCGACGTCAGCGCGGTCGACCTCATCGACCGGGCCCTCTTCTACTTGCGCGACAAGGGACGCCTGACCACACCGGCGCCGTGCCTCATCACCCACTATCTGATCAACGATCCGGCCAGTGCCTCGTCGGAGGCTTACGTTCCCCTGGGGCCCGTGGAGGCGCTCGACGATCCGAGGCTGGTGCGCATCGCCAACTACGAGGACGGCGTCAGCGGCCGTCATGACGCCGCGAAGATCCTGGCGCCGTTCATCGACTCGCTGCTCAGTCCCGGGCGGCGCCTGCGGATCGGTATCTACCTGCACGACGCGACGTCCCCCGACAAGCTGATCCAGACGCTGCTCGAGATCGTCCGCGGCGGCGTCGCCGATCTGCCGGCGCAGGTGACCGCGCTCCACATCGGCCCCCCCCTGGACGCGGCGTTCACGGCGTCGCTGCCCTTCCCGGTTCGGAATTTGCCGGCCGATGACGTCGCGACCACGCTCAGCTCCGAGAGCTTTGATTACGTGATGCTGTTCGAATCGTCAGGAATGTATCGGGGGGAGGATGTCGTCAGCCTCGTCTCGCAACTCGTCTTCGTGCCACTCGATGCCGTCTGGGGCAGCCGGCGGCTTTCAGTGAATGACGTCAAGGAGGCGATTCGCCTGTTGTATCGCCGCAAATGGCTCCTGGGGACCGCAAGCTATTTCGGCAGCCATCTGCTCAGCCTGCTGTATCTCCTCTGCTACGGGCGCTACGTGTACGATTCCCTGTCAGGAGTTCGCGCCATCCGCACGCGGTACCTGGCCGACCTCCGGGTCGAGCCGGGACACAAGCTGGCCAATCACCAACTCCTCACCACGCTGCTGCGCCACCGCGCCGAGATTCTCGAGACACCGGTTCGTTTCTTTCCGATCGGCCCGCATCAGGCCAGGCGCACCACGATCGTGGACGGCCTCCGGGCGGCGCTCTTGATCGTGACCCGCCGCGGGTGGGGGCGACTGAAACGCCCGCAGGATCCGCTCAATCGACCGCAGTGAGGCCGGCCATCCAGGCGTCCAGACACGCCATCTCGACCTTCGAGCGGAGTGGCGCAGTACCGCCAGTTCTAAAGTTCTCGAAGCTCTGAGGTTCTTTCACCTCTACAGGTGTCGCCGCCCTTGGGGCGCCATTTCCGGCACTGAGTAGCGGGTCAGGGGTTCCGAGCGAGAATGGTACATATATGATTCGACGAATAGCGGTCGTTGCCTTGGTCGCTTGCGTCGTCGCTTGTGAGAAGCAGACTCCGTCCGCGCCCAGCCCTCCTCCGAACCCCACTTCGACGAATCAGCCGCCGCAGATCGTGGTCGGCACCGTGA
>JANOJK010000621.1:0-3892 GCA_031408165.1 Acidobacteriota bacterium
CTTCGCGAAGACGTTGCCGCCGTCGACGAAGAGCGCGGCGCCGATCGGCCCGCGCACCGGAAGGCGCAGCTCCGCGTTCAGGACGATCTCGGCGTCTCCCCCTTTCGGAAAGCCGTTGGGCGAAATGGTCTCCGGCGTGCCGACCGAATCGAGCGCGTAGCCGCGGATGGTGGTGTCGCCCCCGGCGTAGAACCGCTCGCTGGCCGGCAGGTCGCCGACGGGCACGACCTGCGGGTTGCCGTCCGCGTCGATCGTCGTCACCAGGCGCTGGAACGGCCGCGCCAGTCCGAGGCGCGCGCCGCCGGCGAACACCAGGTTCGGCTTGCCAAGGTTCCTGTAGAAAAACCCCTGCAAGAACGTTTTCGTGAAGCCGACCTCCGACCCGAGGGCGCGCGCCGCCATCGACGCATCCGCCGTGAGGAACGCGCCGTTCTGGGGCTCGAGGGTGTCGTCGCGCGTGTCGCGCAGCACGGCCGCCGAGAAGCTCGAGAGCCGCACCTGGGGGAACACGCGATCGACGGTGAGCTGGTCCTCTTCGGGAAGCTGCTCGTCGAAGATGCGCGTCGTCCCGAACGAATACCGCGCGGTGCCGCGGATGGTCGGCCGGAACTGGTGGGCGAGTCCGGCGGTCAGCCCCTTGCGGCTGAAATTGAAGCCCGTCCGCACGCCCTGCTCGACGGCCGCCGTCGCGGTGAGATCGCCGTAGTTGAGGAGCGCGCGGGGCGCGAGATACGTCCCGACCACGCGGTACTCGGCGAACCCGAATGGATTGTTGCTCGTGTCGTCAGGGTTCGGGCGCAGGCTCAGCCGCGAATACAGGCTGAGCGACCGGTTGCGGCCGCCGAGGTTGCGGCGCCCCATCTCGAAAAAGCCGCGTGGCGCCAGCTCGTACCGCTCGCGCGTCGCCTCGCCATCGTCGGTCGGCCGCAGCACGCGGTCCACCTGCAGTCCCCCGCCGTACCCGATCGTCGTCTGCCGCGACTCTTCGACCGCGATGACGATGTCGCGCGCCGTGGCGTCGCCGTGGGAAATTGCGGAAATCTGGATGCGGCGGAAGAGGCCGAGCGCGCTGAGCCGCCGGCGGGTGTCGGTGAGCGCCCCCTGACCGAGCGGCTTGCCTTCCTGGATCTGGAGCTCGCGTTCGATGACCGGCGACTTGGTCCGGAGGTTCCCGGTGATGAAGATGTGCTCGACCACGGTCTGCGAACCCTCGACCACCCTGAAGGTGATGTCGGCGGTCGCCCCGTCGGGGGTCATGGTGGGCGTCACCGGGCCCACGGTCACTTGCGCCGACGCGAACCCCTCGTCGAGGTAGAGGGCGGTGAGCGCGTCGCGATCGCGGGCGACCGACGGCCCGTAGTACGGCTCGCCGGACGCGAGCGTCAGGACGCCGCGGAGCCGCTCGTGCGCAATCGCCTCGTTGCCGGCGATGACGACCCTGCCGACCACCACGCGAGGACCTTCCTTGATCGCGATGACGGGCTTCACCAGTCCGTCTTCGATCTCGTTCACGGCGGACGTGATCCCGGCGGTCGCGAATCCCCTGGTCCGGTAGATCTGCCTGATGGCTCCCTCGATGGCGCCGAGGCGCGATGCCAGGAACAGGTCCCCCTGGCCGAGCCTCAGCAGCGGCTTCAGTTCGTCGAAGGTCACCGACTGGTTGCCGGTGACCTCCACGCCCCCCGGAGCGACGCGATAGACGCGGCCGCGATGGATCGTGAAGACGATCGTCAGCCGTCCGGCCGACGCACGGCGCTCCGGCGGTCTCACCTCCGCTTTCCAGTAGCCCTGCTGGCGCAGGTAATCGGCGATCCGCGTCGCGGAGTCCTCGAGCAGGTCCTCGTCGACCGAGCCCTCGCGCTCCACCGGCACCAGCTCGGCGATCTTGTCCTTGGGCAGCGGATCGCCTGCGAACTGGACCGTCACGTGCGGTCCGGGCTGCACGTCGACGGTCAGCTCCACCTGCGTGCGATCGGCGTTGAAGACGGGCGTCTCCACGTTCGCGGCCGCCTCGTAGTACCGCCGGTGCCGCATCGAGGCGACGAAGTCGCCCAGGCGCGCGCGCAGCTCGGCGGGCTGGTAGGGCTGCCCCGGCTGAATCTGCAGCCGCGACTGAATCTTTGCGGCCACGTCGAGACGGTCGCCGGTGATCGTCGATCTCGCGATCGTCGTCCGTGGACCGGCCGCGATGTCGAAGACGAGGGTCGCGCGATCCGGATCGTGCCGGATGACGGGGGGTGCGGTGATGACGGCCGCACTCAGGTATCCGCGCTCCTCGTACAGCTGCTCCAGCCAGGCCCCCACCTCCGCGGCGCGGTTCATGGCGGGGGTCTCGCCGAAGCGCTCGCTCATCCGGCTGCGCAGGAACCCCTCCGAGAGCCCGAGTTGTCCGGTGAAGCTGACCTTCGTGACGGTGTGGACGGGCGCCAGCTCGAACCGCAGGGCGACCCCCTCGTCCGCCGTGCGTTCCGCGTGCACCTGCACGTCGGAAAAGCGGCCGAAGCTGTAGACGTGCGTGATCGTCTCGCGCACGTCCGACATCTGCAGCGGCGCGCCCACCTTCGTCTGCACGGCCTCGAGGAGCGCCGGCTCGGTCGTCGGACGCCCTTCGATCGTCACGGCGATGCTCCGGATCGGCAGATCGACGAACCCGGCCGCCGGCGGCAGCTGCCGCGCGGACGCCGGGCCCGCGCCGAGCACCAGGAGCACGGCGAGCGGGAGGCCGCGCCATACGCGCACCTTAGTGTCCCGTCCCAGTAGTTCGCGACATAATTCCCGGGCGGGGCATCCCGCCTCGCGGCGTTGCTCCTCGCTCAGATACTCCCGGTATCCTCGCTCGTCGCGCCTTGCGATCCGGGCGCCGCGCCCGGGACTCATGCCACGATCTACTGGGACGGGACACTAGAACGTCCTCCGCACGCGGAAGTCGATCGCGAACGTGTTGGCGCCGTTCTGGGTCAGCACCCAGCCGAGCCGATCGGACTGGTCGTACTCGAGAATGATGATCTGCTCCCCGCGCGTCGTCGTCCCGAGCGACCGGGAGTAGGTGAGGTAGGCGCGGTTCGAGAGCCGCTTGCCGAGGATCAGCCGCGCGGTCGGCGTGAGCGGATCCGATTCCGTGCCGAGGCTCGGCGAAATCTGCACGGTGTCGACCCCGAGCGTCTGCTCGACGGCGCGGCCGACCGTGCCGGTAATGCCCCCGGCGAGCACCCGGAGGATGCCGGCCTTGAGCAGCTGTTCCTCGGACTGCGTCGCCGCCTGCGGCCTCAGCGCCTGCAGCTCCGGGTTCTCGAGATCGGTGGTCTGCCCGAAGAGCAGCGAAATGATGTTCACCGTCGGGAGCGGCGGATCGGAGTTGAGCTCCAGATTCATGCGCCCGTCGAGGGTGCCGGACACGGCGAGCGTCACGCGGTAGGTTTCCGACGCGGCGGGCACGCGGATACGGGTCTCCGCCTCGATGTCGAAGAACGGCTCGAGGCGGGACGGGTTGAGGAAGTCGATCGTTCCGCGCGTCACCCGGTAGCGGTTGCCCTCGAAGAAAATCTCGCCGCGTTCGATGTCGGCGCGGCCGAAGAGGAGGGGCCGGTCGTAGGTGCCGTTCAGGGTCAGGTCGGCGCGGGCCACCATGCGCGCGAGGTTGTTCTCGAGCCGCAGCGTCCCGGGCGCGGACACCTTGATGTCGTACCGGACGGGCAGCGTCGAGGTCTCGGACACCGGCGAGGGGAGGCTCGGCCCTCCGCTGGTGAACGAGAAAATGTCCACGTTCGGCTCGAAGCGCTTCGAGTACACGCCGTCGCGGATGGTGACGTCGCCTCCGAGCACGAGCGACGCCGGATCGCCGCGCAGCGTCAGGCCCGCGTCGATCGTCGAGCGGAACCCCTCGGGATAGCGC
>JANOJK010000242.1:0-5103 GCA_031408165.1 Acidobacteriota bacterium
CGCTGCCGTAACGTCCGGGGAGCGAGGAGCGAGGAGCGAGGAGCGAGGATCGAGGAGCGAGGGACTAGGACCGGGCGATGGGACAATCCCGAAACGATCCTCACTCCTCGCTCCTCGATTCCTGTCACAAACACTCCCCCGGGCGCGTTATACCTGTGACGGCCGCGGAAGGCGCGCGGCGGGCCACGCGGAAGCGCGGAGTATGACCACCACTGCACAGGCGGCTCGAGAGTTGTTCGAAGCGCACGGGACGGCGGTGTACCGCTTCGCCGCCGTCCTCGTCCGGCACCACCAGGACGCGGAAGACGTCGTCCAGGAAACCTTCCTGAAGCTCCTGCGGCATCTCGAGGCCAGGGGCGATACGACCAACGTGCGCGGCTGGCTGTTCACGGTGGCAGCGCACGCCGCGCGCGACCGGCAGCGGGGGAGACGCCGGTGGATCGCGTGGCGGCCCACCCACGACGCGGGGGTCCCCCCGCCGGTGCTTCCCGATGAAGACGGGCGTCTGAAGCGCGCCCGCGAGGCGCTGCGGCGATTGCCGAGGCGTGACCGGCTCCTGCTCGTGCTGCGCGCGCAGGGGCTGTCGTACCGCGACATCGCGGCCGCGGCGCGCCTCGAGCCCGCCTCGGTCGGCCGGCTGCTGGCGCGCGCGGTGGATCGATGGGAAGCGGCCACGGGAAGATGGAAGGACGGCCAGTCATATGACCTGCTTGAACGACATTCACATCCAGGCGCTCGCTGACGGCGAGGCTACGCCCGACGCGGTGAGGCACGCCGCCGGGTGCGCGCGATGCGGCGAGCGCGTCCGGGATCGGGTTCAGCGGATGGCGGCGATCGGGCAGGCCCTCGACGTGCCAATCGCCGTGCCGGCGTCGTTGACCACGCGTCTTGACGAGGAGGTCTTCCGACTCGAGGCGGCAGCGACAGGAACACCAAAAGGGGCGACTCGCTTCCGCGGTGCGGCCCCCTCCGGTCGTCTCCTTCCGGCGACAGGACGCTGGATCTACGGCCTGGGAGTAGCTGCTGCCACGCTCATCGCCGTCCTCTTCGTCGCCCCAACGGTGAAGGGACCCGATACGACGGTGTCCGCGTCGGAGATCCTCGCGAAGTCGGCGACGCAGCTGTCGGCCGCGATCGCCTCCGGCGTCGAGCGGCTCGAGTACGAGCTGGTGCTCGACGGCGTTCCGAAGGAGCTGCTGCCGGACCACGTCGACGGCGCCTACACGGTGCGGCAAACGATCGATCACGGCGTCCCGGGACGGTTCCGGTTCGCCAGCTACGCGGCGGACGGGCAGATGCTGACCTCCATCGCCCAGGATCCGCTGCGTCACCGGCGCGTGATGGCGTTCACCGTCGAGGGGCAGCCGTACCGGTTCGACGTGACGCTGCCGGCAGGGACGAGCAACCTGTCGCTGCCGGAGATGGAGCGGCTCCATATGCAGGCGTCGATCGCGATGATGCAGGCGAGCGGCAACCAGATGCTGGAAACGATCGACGGGCCGGACGGCCCGCTGTACCGGATCGAGGTGCCGCGCCTCACGCAGCCCGGCACGAACCCGGTGTGGGACCTCACCGAGGCCCGCGTCCTCATCGACGCGCGCGACTATCGCATCACCGAGCTGGCGGTCCGCGGGAGCTTCCTGAAGCAGCCGTACAGCATGTCCTACAAGCTGATCAGCCGCGTGCTCGCGGCGCGCGTGGCGCCCGACGCGTTCCTCGTACCGCCGCAGCCGGGGGAGATCGTGATCGAGGGAGACGGGACGAACGTGCCGATGCACGACGTCGGCGTGCTGGCGCTCCGGGAGTTGACGAAAGTCAAGCAGGGGCGATGACGGCCGGGTCCGGGCCTGCCATCCGCATCGCCGGGCTGACGAAATACTACGGCCGCGTCATCGGCATCGAGGACCTGTCGCTCGACGTGGCGCGCGGGGAGGTCTATGGCTTCCTCGGCGCCAACGGCGCCGGCAAGACGACGACGATCCGGCTGCTGCTGGACCTGCTGCGGCCGACGCGAGGGCGCGCCAGCGTCCTCGGCGTCGACTGTCACCGCGAGAGCCTCGCCGCGCGGCGGCTCATCGGCTACCTGCCAGGAGACCTGCCCATCTACCCGGATCTGTCCGCGCGCGAGTACCTCGCGTATCTTGCCGGACTCGACGGACGCCGGGTGCCGCCCGATTACCTGCAGCACCTGCTCGCGCGCTTCGACGTCAGCGAGGCCGACGAGCGCCGGCGGCTGCGGGTCCAGTCGCACGGCATGAAGCAGAAGATCGGCATCATCCAGGCCCTGATGGCGCGCCCCGCGGTGGCGATCCTGGACGAGCCGACCGCGGGACTCGATCCCCTGATGGCCCAGGCGTTCCGGGAGACCGTACTGGAGCTGAAACGCGGCGGCGAGACGACCGTGTTTCTCTCCTCGCACGTGCTCGCGGAGGTGGAGTCGACCTGCGACCGGATCGGGGTCGTGCGGGGCGGACGCCTGGTCACGACCGGCACGATCGACGACATCAAGCGGGACGCGACGCGGCGGGTGACGGTCGCCTTCAGCGCGCCGGTGCCGGCGCCGGTCTTGACGCTGTCCGGCCTGACGGTGCGTCGCGCCACGGCCACCGAGTGGGTGCTCGACGTGCGCGGCCCGATCGGTCCGCTCGTCGGGGCGCTCGCCGGGCTGCCGGTGCACGACCTGATCGTCCAGCCGTTCAGCCTGGAGGACTACCTCGCGCAGTTCTACGGCGGCGGGGCCCGATGATCCCGCTGCTGCTGCGGTCCGCGTCACAGGCGCGCGCTCTGCTGCTGGGTGCGCTCGCGCTCCTCTTCGGGTTCCAGTTGCTCATCGTCGCGCAAGCCCTGGAGATCGAGCGCACGCAGTCGTTCGGCCGCCTTGCCGATCTGGTGCCGGGATTCCTCCAGAGAGGCCTCGGCAGCAAGGCGATGCTTCTCGCGACGTTCAAGGGCTCCGTGTCGTTCGGCTACTTTCACCCGGTCGTCTGCCTGCTGCTCGCGATGCTCGCCATTTACCTGCTGACCGAGCCCGCCCACGAAATCGAGTCGGGGCTCGTGGATCTCGAGCTGGCGCGATCCGTTCCCCGCCACCGGCTGTTGACGCGTTCGCTGCTGCTGGCCGGGGCCGCGGTCATCGCAGCGGTCGTCCTCATGTTCCTCGGGACCTCGCTCGGCGGCCGGATCTTCGGTGCCGGCGGGTTCGATCTGCCCTCGGTCGACGTGCGCGTGCGGCTGCTCGCACATCTCGCCGCCGTGGCCGCCTGTCTGGGCAGCTTCGCGCTGCTGGTCGCGGCGTGCTCGGACCGCTGGATGACAGCGTTCACGACCGCGGCGCTCAGCACCCTGGTCCTGTACCTGCTCGATTTTCTCGCGATCGGCTGGGCCCCGGTGCGCGGGATTGCCTGGATCTCCCCGTTCCACTACTACCCGGCGCTCTCGATCATCGCCGGCGACGCGCCCCCGGCGCGCAACCTCGTCGTCCTGTGCTCGGCCGCGGCGGTGTTCACAATCCTGGCCTACTGGCAGTTCCAGCGGCGCGACTTGTAGCGGTCACGGCCGACGGCTCGAGCACAAAGATCGCAAAGATCGCAAAGGCGCACCAGTACGAAAACTACCAGGGGCTTGTGGGCTTCGGGATCTTTGTCATCTTCGTGAGAAGAGCCCGTCGGCCGTGTTTCGCGGATAATCGTCTCAATGGACGTGCTCCAGCACGCGCCCGCGCTGACGAGGGTCGAGGCTGCCGATATCGCCCGCCGTCTTTACGGTCTCGATGCGCACGCCTCGCCGTTGCCGAGCGAGCGGGATCAGAACTTCCTGCTCCGCGCGGGCGCGGACCGCTTCGTCCTCAAGATCGCCAACAGCACCGACGGCCTCCCGCTGCTGGAGGCGCAGAATGCCGCGCTCTCCCATGTCGCGCGACGGACCGCGCTCTGCCCGCGGGTGGTGCCGGGCCTGGATGGCGCCGCCATCGAGGCCGTCACGGCCGGGTCGGGCGCGACGCATTACGTCCGCCTCCTGACCTGGATCGACGGCGTGCCCCTCGGATCGGTGACGGGCCATTCCCCGGCGCTCCTGGAGGATCTCGGCCGGAAGGTCGCCGAGCTCGACGCGGCGCTCGAGGGCTTCGATCATCCCGCGATCCATCGTGATTTCTACTGGGACCTCGCGAAGGGCCTGGCCCTCGTCCGCGAGCTCAGCCCGCTCGTCGCGGATCGCGGGATGCGTGCGCTCGTCGCGCGCGTGGCGGACGCGATCGAGGCGCGCGACGCCACGCGATTCACGCGCCTCCGCCGCGCCGCCGTTCATAACGATCCGAACGACTACAACATCCTGGTATCCGAGGACCTTCCGCCTGCCTTCGACGGCGCTCAGGACAGGGAGGGCGGACGCGACGCGATGTCCCCGGAGCGGCCCGCAGCCTCCGCCTTCGGGCGGCAAGTCACCGGGATCCTCGACTTCGGCGACATCGTCCACTCCTACGCCATCGCCGACCTCGCGATCGCGATCGCCTATGCAGTGCTCGGCAAGGACGATCCCCTCGCCGCCGCCGCGTCCCTTTTCCGCGGCTACGAGCGCGTGCGGCCGCTGGACGATGACGAGCTGGCGTCCCTGTTCGGCCTGGTGCTGCTGCGCCTGTGCACGAGCGTCTGCGTGGCGGCCCGGCAGCAGGCGCAGCGCCCGGACGACGAGTATCTGTCGATCAGCCAGGGCCCGATCGGGAAGACGCTGCCGGCGCTCGCCGCGCTCGATCCATCGCGTGTTGAAGAGGCGCTGCGGAGCGCCCGCGGCCGGACGCCGGAAGAGACGCTGGCCGCGCGCAGGCGGGTCGTCGGCGCCAACCTGTCGGTGGCGTATCGAACGCCTCTCAAGGCGGCTCGCGGCTGGATGCAGTACCTGTACGATCACGCCGGGCGGCGCTACCTGGACGCGTACAACAACGTGCCGCACGTCGGGCACAGCAATCCGCGCGTGGTGCGGGCCGCGATCGAGCAGATGCGGTTGCTCAACACCAACACGCGGTATCTGCACGACGCGCTGTCGGCGTTCGCGGAGCGCCTGACCGCGACGCTGCCGGATCCGCTAAGCGTCTGCTACTTCGTGAAC
>JANOJK010000622.1:0-2259 GCA_031408165.1 Acidobacteriota bacterium
GAGCTGGAGAGATTGAAGACGGAAAGAGAGCTCGAACGAAAGCGGGACCGGACGACTTTACACCGCGACAATTTCTGATCTAATGAACGCTGCGCCCTCGGTTTCTCTGCGAACTCCGCGTGAGATCGTCGTGACAGCAAACGACCGACCTTGGACGACGCCACGCCGACAATCACGAAGACACAAAGTCACCAAGGCACAAAAGGAGAACACCGGGTTTTGTGCCTTCGTGCTTTCGTGCCTTGCTGAACGAGTCGGCTCGTGGCGTCAACAGCCGTGGTCTTGGTGATTTTTGTGAGCCGGGTAGCTAACGTCGTGGCGCGTTACTCTTCGCGAACGTTGCGCCGGCTCCAGTACTTCCCGAACTCCTCGAGGAAGGTCAGCGTCTCGAGCGACTCCATCCGATCGAAGAACAGCACGCCGTCGAGGTGATCGGTCTCGTGCTGAATCACACGCGCCGTGAACCCGCGCACGTTGATCTCGATCCGCCGCGCGCGGCGGTCGAAGGCCTTGACCGTGATCTCGCGCGCCCGGGTGACGCGGCCGCGGATGTCGGGGATGCTGAGGCACCCCTCCCAGTCGTCCGCGGTGTCGTCGCCGACGACAGAGATCTCCGGGTTGATGAGGGCCATCAGCGGGACGCGGTCTTCCGCTTCCCCCTCCTCGTCATCCTCCTCGTCATCCTCGGGCCCGGGGGCGAACCCGGCGACGAAGAGGCGCACGCTCTCGTGCACCTGGGGCGCCGCCAGGCCGACCCCCTGATACTCCTGCATCGTCTCGAACATGTCGTCGATGAGCTGCTGGAAGCGCGCGGACCTGATGTCGGCGGGTTCCAGCGGTTTCGCGCGCGCCCGCAGCACCGGGTGCCCCATCCGCGCGACCTTCAGGATCGACATAGCGGGTAGTATTTCATATGTGGAGTACCGCTTCTGCCCCTCGTGCGGAGGCGCGCTCGAGACGCGCAGCCTCAAGCCCGGCGATCCGGATCGTCTGGTCTGCGGCGCGTGCGGGTTCGTCTTCTACCTCGATCCGAAGGTGGCGGTGGGCACCATCATCGCGACCGCGGATTCGCGGCTCGTGCTCGTCCGGCGCGCGATCGAGCCGGGATATGGACTCTGGGTTTTTCCGGGCGGGTTCGTGGACCGCGGCGAAGAGCTGCCGAAGGCGGCGATGCGCGAAGCGCGCGAAGAGTCGGGCCTCGAGGTCCGCCTGGACCGCCTCGTCAACATCTACTCGTATCCGGAAGCTGCCGTGATCATCGTCGTCTACGCGGCGACGGCGATGGGGGGCGAGCTCTGTGCGGACGAGGAGTGCCTCGAAGCGCGCCTGTTCACGCCTGATGAGCTCCCATGGGAGGAGCTCGCGTTCCGGAGCACGCGCGAGGCGCTGCGGGACTATCTCGACGGCGTCCGCGTGGTATAATTCACCTCCCCGGTAACCCAGGTCTCCCCCAAAATAAGAAACTCGTACACCCATGAAAAAATACATGTTTGCGTCCGCGCTGGCTGTTGCCGTCGCCGCTGCCGGTTGCGCAGGTTTTGAACATACCAGCACCACGACAGGCCCGGCGGCGACGGGTGTAGCGGCGTTGATGGGCACGTGGGCGTCGGCGTCCAGCAGCGTGATCCCCGCGGCGTCCACCTGCTCGGATTTCAAGTGGAACGCGACGGAGCAAACCGGAACGACCGCGAAAGGCTCGTTCAGCGCGACCTGTGCCGGCAATCTCAAGCTGGCGGGGACCGCCCAGGGCGTCCTGAACGGGTCGGTCATCACCTGGAGCGCGGAAGGCGACGCGACTACGGCGGGTATCGCGTGCAGGTTTACGCTCACCGGAACGGCCGAGCTCGGCGCGAACTCGATCCGCGTCCCTTACTCAGGCGATACGTGCGTGGGCAAAGTGTCGGGTGTCGAGATTCTGAACAAGAAGTAGAACGCTTACGACCACGCCTTTCGCACGAAGGCATGAAGACACAAAGGCACCAAGGCATGAGTACCTTCGTGTCTTTGTGCCTTCGTGTCTTTGTGAAGTGCCGTCAGCTCGCTTGTCTAGGCAAGTTCGTCAGCGCTCTTCGCGCCATAGAACTCGTACCATGGGTGCGCGGACTTCAGGCGGTCATTGACGTTGGCGATGTTCTTCACGCCTTCGGTCTGCAGCCACTGGCGGAACGCGTCGGCGCCCTGCTTTCCGTAGATGGGGATCCCGTCCTTCCACGTCGCGCGGCCGCACAGCACGCCCGAGAAGCGCGTGCGGGCCTCGGC
>JANOJK010000243.1:0-3673 GCA_031408165.1 Acidobacteriota bacterium
GCGGGGGATTGAGGCGGCCGCGGTCCGGCGCATCGCGAGCAGCGCCGCTCCCATCGTCCCGAGAAAGCTGCGTCGATCGAGTGTGCTCATCGTTCTTAGGCCTCCGGGCCATCATTCTAATGTTTCCTATCGTCTTGTCGACTGCCACGCCGGACCGCGCCCCCCGCCGGCTGGCGGACCTGCCGGCGGCTGCGCCAACGCCGTAGAAGCCACCAGTGTCAATGCGAGTCCGAGTCCAGCTGCACGTCGAACCACCGTTACCTCCAAGGGCCCTGTTCAGGAATAAGATGGACCCGCGTATTTGAGGAACTATGCCATGAACATGACGAAAACGTGCGGCGCGCTGGCGACGGTCTTGTGTTTGTCACATCCCGCCTGGGCCCAGCAGGCCCACGTGAATCTGGACTGGAATCCGCACAAGAACATCCAGAACCTGAACCCCTACGGCGCGAACCTAATTTCGCCCGATGTGCGTGACGACCGCACGGTCACGTTCCGCCTCAAGGCGGCCGATGCGCGCACCGTGGCGTTGAGCGGTGGCCCGATCCTGCTGGCGATTGGCAAAGGCAATGCGGCGATTCCTTTCGAGAAGGGGGCCGACGACGTCTGGACGCTGACGGTCGGTCCCTTGAAGCCGAATCTGTATATCTATCGGCTGGTCGTCGACGGCGTCGCTGTGGTGGATCCGAACAACACGTTTACCGGCTTTTCCGATCAGCCCGGCTACAGCACGGTCGTCGTGCATGGCGACGGGCCGGCGTATTACGACGCGAAGCCCGTCCCGCACGGCAGCGTTACTCGACACGTCTATCACTCGAACGTCCTGAACGGCGAGCGCGAGATGTACGTCTACACGCCGCCCAATTACGACAGGAACCGGAAGTATCCGGTGCTCTACCTGCTCGGCGGCAGCGGCGAGCTGGCCTCGACGTGGAACATCGACGGCCGCGCCGGGTTCATCGCCGACAACCTGATCGCCGAAGGCAAGGCGCTGCCGACGATCATCGCGATGCCGAACAACCAGGTGGTGCACCGTGGCGATCCGAAGCACGCTGAGCTGACGTTTCCGCTCTTCGAGAAAGAACTCCGCCAGCACATCATTCCGGTTGTCGAGAAGGCTTACAGCACGCAGGCCGGTCCGCGCGGACGTGCCATCGCCGGCCTCTCGATGGGCGGCAGGCACGCGCAGCTCGTCGGCTTCAAGTCGCTCGATCTCTTCCGCTCGTTCGGCATCTTGAGCGCCGGCGATCCGGAGTCGGAGAAGAGCACGCCGGAGTTCCTCAACGATCCTGCAATCAATCAGAAGGTGGACTACCTGTTCGTGGGCCTCGGGACCCACGAAAACCAGCCGGCCAATCGAAGCGTCGTCTTTCACCAGATTCTCGAGAAGCGCCGCGTCGTTCACGATTACTACATCGGGGGCGACGGCGGACACGATTGGGGAACGTGGCGCGCGCACCTGGCCTACATGCTGCCGAAACTATGGCGGGCGAAGTCGTCGCAGAGCACGTCGGCGTCATCGCGATAGGCTATCGCGGTCGACCTCTCCCACCACCGAGCGGCGCGAATAGTCCGGCGACGTAGAGCATGAGGCCGGTGGCGAGAATGAGCGCGTAGGTGCCCGACGAGGGCATCGCGACGAGACCGGACGTGAGCCCACCCACAGCCGGCGATGCGATGTAAGCCGGCAGTCCGCCGCCGGGCGGCATCGACATGACGATCGCGACCGCAGCGGCGAGGCCGCCAAGCGCGGCGGCCTGCACCGACCAGTCACCAATGCTGGCCCGAGCTCTTGCCTCCGGCCTGGCGGCCGCTGGAGCGGCGAGATCCTGATCGATCCGCGCGATCCGCGCCAGGACCACGCTGGCAAGCTCCGGTGGCGGTGCCGGCTGCGCGAGCGCCTGGAGATCCGCCGTGAGCCGGGAGGCTGCCTCGAGTGCCGGTCCGCACGTGGGGCATTGCCGCGCATGCTGCCAGGCCGCCGCAACGTGCGCGCGCGGATAGTCGGCGAAAGGACCGGCATCGATCAGGCCGAGGACGTGCGGGCACGTCATTGGTGTGTCTCCTCGTCAGAAGTCGTGGCCGCATTGAGGCGCCCGCGAAGATGGCGCCTGGCGCGGAAGAGCAGGGTTTTGATCGTCCCCGTAGTAACACCGAGCGCGCGCGCGATGTCGCGCACGGCCATCTCGTCGCGGTAATAGAGGACCACGGCCGTCCGTTCTCCGGAAGGGAGCGCGGCCACCGCCTGCCACAGCTCGCGGCCGCGCTCATCGTCAATGAGCGCCGTCAGCGCTGCCGCTGTCGCGGCCGGCTCCGGCGCGCTTTCGAGAGGCGTGCCCTCGCGCCGCTCCGTCCGCGCGTGACGGCGCAGCCAGTTCTGCGCCAGCCGTACGGCGATTGACGCCAGCCACGGATAGAACGGACGCGTCTCGTCGTAGTGATCGAGGTGCGTGTAGGCCCGGACGAAGGCGTCCTGCGCGACCTCTTCGGCGCCGGCCGGCTGGCGCACCATCATCAGGACCAGGCCGAACAGCCTGCCTTGAGACGTCTGCACCAGGCGACCGAACGCCTCGGGATCGCGGGTCACGCGCCAGTCTGGTTTGCGTCATCGACGAGGCCCAACCCCATCGACGCATACACGAGCTTGCGCCCGCCATAGAAGAGCGGGATGAGTCCGACGAGGATGAACGGCGGGAAGAGCAGCCCGAGGACGCAGAACACCAGGCCCTTGAGCGCGAGATCGGCCGCGTCCCGTTTCTCCTCGTCGGACCGGGGCGCGGCGCGGCGCGCAGGTAGGCGCCCGAGGACGGGTACCCCAACCGCTTCGCCCGGCGCCGGACAACGAGTCCCAGCATCACGATCGCGACCGGGACGATGGCCACGGCCCCCAGGAACACCAGGAATATCAGATCGGGAATGCCTATGCCGTAGAACACGTCCACCTCCAGTTGCGTGGCTGGGCCAGGAGTCTCGGGTGGCCAGCCTTCTGGGAGGTATACAACGCCCGGCAGCCGCCGGTTGACAAGGATCTGCTGTGGCACCAACCTCGTTGTGGTGAGCATCCGGGAGCACGCGCTGGAGATTCGGACAGAAGAGTCGTTCGACATGCCGTGCGCCGACAATGAACGTGCGGCGAGCCCCCGGACATTGCCGACGTACGTGGTTGACGCTGCCGCGTTCTACGACCGCCTTCACCTGCAGCTTTGGCAAAGGACCCGCCGATAGAACACCGGTCTCTTGGTCACGAAAACGCGGACCCGTCGTCTAAGGACTTGCTACACTGACATTTGCCCACGCACGCGCCCGTAGCTCAGTTGGATAGAGCACCGGCCTTCTAAGCCGGTGGCCGCAGGTTCGAGTCCTGCCGGGCGCGCCAACCTTCGCTCACGCTGCTAACGATAGCGTGAGCTACGGTTGGCAGGCCACCTACTTCAATAAACCGCCTCAAATGGGCAGTGCGTGCATCGCGGGGCTTTTGATCGCGGCGGCACTGAGGAGGCGACCGGCGCGGAGTACATCGCGCACTATCTCGGTGGCCGAGTTCGAACGCAGGCGACGACAGCACGAGCGCATCGACATCCGGGCTGCCGTCGGCGAGCAGGCGCGCCGCCACGGCGCCGCCCATGCTGTGGCCGAGCAACACCAGCGGCCGCGGCACGCGCTCCTCGTGCAG
>JANOJK010000250.1:0-1822 GCA_031408165.1 Acidobacteriota bacterium
GGTCGTTGACCTCGTCGATGGTCGGACGATCGCCATTCCGCTGACGTGGTATCCGCGACTCGCCCATGGTAGCCCTGCCGAACGTTCACATTGGCGGCTGATCGGCGAAGGCGAGGGCATACACTGGCCCGATCTGGACGAAGACATCGGTGTCGAAGGCCTTCTCGCCGGACGACGTTCCGGAGAAACGCAGCCGTCCCTTCGCCGGTGGTTTGAGAGCCGCCCTAAGGTCTAAACAAACCAGACGGCCGCCGATGCTTTCGTGAACGGCCGCGGGTGAGCCGCGTGGGTGTACGCTGGGCTAAGCGCATGCACCAGACGGCGCTCACGTGAACCCGGAGCTTTACTGGCATGATCTGCGTCACGATGGCGCCTGCCGCCTCCTGACGGACGGCGCCGATATCCGCACCATCCAATTGATGCTCGGTCACTCCGACACCAGGACCACACAGCGGTACCTCGACATCACGGAGGAGGAACTGCGTAAGGCACTGACGAGGGGGAGCCGCTGCGGATTGTCAGTCATTTGTCGGTCAATGCTGGGCTTGTCGCCGATGTAGTATCATCACTACATGAAGCTCGGACTGCGCGAGGCGAATCAGCATTTCGCCCGCACCATCAAGGCCGTTCGCGCCGGTAAGGACGTCATCCTCACCGAACGAGGACGGCCCATCGCGGTCATCAAACCGATCAGAGGAGCAGACACCCAGGAGGCCGCGCTGCAGAGGATGGCTGACGAGGGGTTGATCACGCTGCCGACGCGGAAGGGGCCTATGCCGACACCTCGCTGGAAGCCCGTGAAGATCAAGGGCAAGCCTCTGTCGCAGACCATCATCGACGATCGCGAAGACCGTTTCTGACGTGTGGGCATACTTCGACAGCAGCGCACTGGCCAAGCGGTACCTCGATGAGGTCGGCCGTCGGGAAGTGCTGCGTCTTCTGCGACAGTACGAGGTGGTCACATCGGCGGTTGTCGCTGTCGAATTGCGGAGTGCGCTGAGGCGCCGCGTTGCGGAGGGAACTCTCGACGTCGATGGGTTATCCGAGATTTTGAAACGCGTTGCGGTGGAACGTGAGTTCTGGGCAGTCATGGACGTGAGCAGCGACGTGTTATCTGCCGCTGAGACGTTGGTCGCGGCTCATCCCATTCGCGCGCTCGATGCCATCCACGTCGCGTCGGCGCAGCTGTTTGCCGGCCACATTGCATTGCCGGAGCTCATGTTCGTCAGCGCCGACGCTCGGCAGAGCGCGGCTGCCGCTGCCATCGGGATGACGGCCAGGCACATCGCATCGTAAGCCCTGACGATAATCCTTGGATTGACGTGCGCTCGACGATCTCGGGACTACGTCCGACCACTCCGGGTCGCCACGAGTTGTCAGTTTTTGTCAGTCAGCGCAAGCGTCGCTCGCGACTGATTTCAAACGACTGATTTTCCCAGGAACTGTGGCTTGCCAGCCGAAGCCCAGGTCGGGCGATAAGCCCGCCTTCGTTCTCGAGTTCCCTGCGAACTTCGGCGCGCCACGGGCCTGCCAGCCGTAGCTCGCGCCCGATGATACGCGAGCGAAGGCTGGTGCGCCCTGCATGACTCGAACATGCGACCTTCTGGTTCGTAGCCAGACGCTCTATCCAACTGAGCTAAGGGCGCGCGAATCTCCGATTATACCGCAGGCCTGAACGCCTGCGCTACGGCCGCGAGGGCTGACGCACGAGCCCCGCGCCGCGATCGGCCAGGCCTGGCAGGCCGATCGGCAGCTTCCCCGTGATGGGCGCCTCGCCGGCGAGGGCCTTCACCGCCGATCGCTCCGCGCGATCGTAGTAGTC
>JANOJK010000267.1:0-1751 GCA_031408165.1 Acidobacteriota bacterium
GCGCCGCCGCCAGCCCCTGCCCGAGGGCAAACGCCGTGACGAGCGGTGTGATGAGACGCGGCGGCGCGGCCGCGGCGAGGGCGAGAAACAGCGGAAACAGCGTCGAGGTCAGCCGCCCCATCGACAGCACGCCGCCGGCCAGCATCGGCGGCACCAGGTTCACGAGGACGAACACTGTGTAGGCCAGGCCGAGCCGTCGCATGACCGGCCACAGCATGACGAGCGCGAAAATCAGGCCGAGACTGTTCAAGGTGTCGTAAGGCACGCCTTCGACGACATGGAGCAGACCCTCGTCCGTAATCCAGCCATACGCGCGCGCAACCGGCGCCAAACCCTGATACGACCGGCCCCACGATTCATGCAGGCGAGCCCACCCGAACCATGCCCCGGTGAGATGGTTCACATACGCGCTGTAGATGAGCATGCCGACCCCGGGGGCTGACGCGGCCAGAAAGGATCGGGTAGTTGGGGAATGTATGAATTGAGGAACTGGGGAATCTGGTAATCGGGTAATCGAGGTTCGCGCACGCCAGAGGCGTTCCGCGATCATGCAGGCCAGCACCAGGCTGAGAAAGCACCCGTTCGGACGCGTGAGGCCGACGAGCAGGCCCCACGCGGTCGCGGGCAGCAGCTCGTCGCGCCTGAAGTGATAAATCGTCGCGACTGCGCCGAGGAAAAAGAGCGACTCCGTGTACGGCGCGCTGTAGAACACGGCGAACGGGTAGGCGGCAAGCAACGCGACCGCCGCGGGGGCGCGCGCATCACCGATCGTGTCGCGCGCGAGCCGCCACAGGTACACGGCTCCCCATACAAACGCGATGAGCGAGAGAATCACGCCGCCCCAGAGGATCCTCGCCATGCGCCGCTCGTGCGGAATGCCAGGGGCGAAGGCGCCGAGCGGATAACCCGCGGCTCGCTGGAGCAGCGGAAACGCGGGAAAGAAGGCGACGTTCTGCTGCTTGTCGAAGCGCCCTTCGAACGAGTACCCGTCGAGCGCGATACCCGCGTACCAGCCCGCGTCGAAGCGCGCGGGCAGATTCACCGCCGCATCGGATGCGACCTGGAAGCCGACCGACGACTCGGCCACGCCGATCGTGACGACGGCGAAGTAGCCGGCGAGGAGTACGGCGAGGCGCGACAGGAGCGCGCCGCGCGCGATGGACCCGGCCGCCATCCCGTCCCCGGCGTGGCCGCGCAGGCCGCGCACGAGCCGTCGATGCAGCGGGTCTCCCGGCGAGGCGACGTGACGGATCGCGATGGCCGCGATCGCCAGGAACAGCAGCCGCTCCGGCCCGTGCACGCGCAGCGCGACGGGACCGAGATGGAGGACGAAGCCGCCGAAGAGCGCCACGAACAGCGCAAGGAGCACGCACGCGACCGCGGCCGCGTCGGCGGCCCGGACCCACCAGCCTTCGCCCCTGCGGGGCTTCGGCGCGGCAAGCCCGGCTTCGCCCGTGCGGGGCTTCGGCGGGGGAAGCCCGCGTTCGCCGCCAGGTTCCGGGGCAAGCTCGCCCTCGCCAGGGGGCTTCGGCGCGGCAGGCCCGCCCTCGCCGCCAGGCTCCGGCGGACCAGGCTCGCCGTGGTCCGGCCTATCGCTCTCCGTCATCCGGGTGGCATTCTACCTTCCGGCCGAGCGCCGTCTCCTCGATCCTCACGCGCATCCACATCAGCGCGCTGAAGCCCGCGACGGCGAGAGGCCCGGTCACGAGCGCGTGCATGGCGAGGGCGACGCCCGTCAGCTCCATCGCGAC
>JANOJK010000277.1:0-3834 GCA_031408165.1 Acidobacteriota bacterium
ACGTCCCCGAGCGCCGCGAACCACGCGTCGCGCTCGCGCACGTCTCCCGAGAGCGCCGGCCTGACAAATGCGAACTGCGCCTTCCGATCGGGGTTCTTCGTCCGCTCGTACTGCTGGTCGAGGATGCCCGCCGCCCCCGCCTCGTCGCGCACCGCCAGATCCTGCGCCAGCCGGATGAAGTCGGTCTCCGACAGCGTCAGGCCCGGGACCTGCGCGTCCTGTTTCCACACGCGTGTCAGCCACTCGAGGGTCGCGGGGGTCTGGGCGATATCGCGGAGCGCGGAGAACCAGACCGACTTCAGGCTCGTGGCGGCCGCCCGGTCGAGGCCGAGGCGCAGCGCCGGTTCCAGGCGCGGCGCGAGGGCCGCGCGGGCCTCCGGCGACGAGAACCGCCAGTACGCCTCCCGCGTGTACGACAGCACCCGGCTGATGTTCAGCTCGCTCGTTTCAAGCGGCAACGCACCGAGCGCCAGCTCGAGGAATGCGCCGGGCGTCACCTCCGCGTTCAGCATCGCGTCGAACAGCGTGACCCATGCGCTGCCGCGCGTCAGCTCGTCGTCTATCGAGGGCAGGTTCGCCATGAGCCACGCGCGGCTCGCGGCGTCCAGGTGGAGCTCGCCGTACGCGAGGCCGCCGCCGTTGGGGAGCACGAACTGCGCCGCCAGCCCGCGCGCCTCCGGCACCTCGACGCGCGCGGCGTTCAACTGCACGGGCACGAGCGTCGCCGTGCCTCCCCCGCCGATCGCGACCGCGATCCGCTGGTTCCAGACGAGCCCGCGGCTCGGGTAAGGGTCCTTCTGCGTGAAGGCGAGCCGCCGGATCTTTCCGCCCGAGAGGGACAGCTCGGTCGTGATCGACGGGCGCCCGCGCTCCGACACCCACGCGCGGCTCCAGGCCGCCAGGTCCTCAGGGGTGCGGCCGTCGAGGAGCGCAATCAGGTCCGGCCACGCGGCATTGCCGAACGCGTACTTCTTCAGGTATTCGCGCAGTCCGTCGCGAAAAAGATCCGGGCCGACCAGCGTCTCGAGCTGGCGCATGACGATCGGCGCCTTCTGATAAATGATGGCGCCATAGAGCGTGCCGGCTTCGTTCAGGTTCCCGAGCGGCTGGCGTATCTCGTTGGTCCCGGCGGTCCGGTCCACGCCGTAGGCGGACGGATAATAATCGACCAGGTAGCGAAGCTCGTGGTTCACGGCCGGAAAGGCCGGGTTGACGATCTTCGCGGCCATGTGGTTCGCGAAGACCTCCTTCATCCAGACGTCGCTGAACCACTGCATGGTGACGAGGTCGCCGAACCACATGTGCGCCGTCTCGTGCGCGATGACGCTCGCGCGCCCGAGCATCTGGTCCTGCGTGGCGCTCTCGTCGAGGAGCAGGCCGTTTGCGTTGTAGAAAATCGCGCCGGGGTGCTCCATACCCCCGAACTGGAACGCCGGCACGATCAGGAAATCGAACTTGCCGAACGGATACGGGATCGCGGTGTACTGCTCGAGCCACGCGAGCGACGAGGCGTGGAGATCGAAGATCGCCTCGCGGTTGCGCGCCACCTTCGCCGCGTCCGTCTCGCGGTGGAACATGCGGAACGTGCGCCCGTTGCGCTCCGCCTGCTCGATCGTGAACCGGCCGGCCGCGAACGCGAACAGGTAGGTCGAGACGGGCGCCGTGCCGGCGAAACGGACGCGCGTCCGCCCCTCGCCGGCGCTCCGATCGATCTCGGCGCCGTTGCCCAGGACCTCCCAGCCGTCGGGCACGTCGAGCGCCAGCGACCACCGCGCCTTGAGATCGGGCTGATCGAAGCAGGGGAACGCCAGGTGCGCCCGCGCCGGCACGAAGATCGTGTACAGGAACTCGTCGCCGCGGTTGAGCGGCGCGTCCCCGGCGTTGAACTCCAGTTCGAGGCTGTTCTCTCCCGCGCGGAGCGCGTCCGCGGGGACGATGATGTGGCCGTTCACCTGACGGATGGGGGTCTTCACCCCGTTGGCCTCGACGCCGCGCAGGATGCCGGCCCGATCCGGCAGGTAATCGAGCACCAGCGGCGCGGCCGCCGACGCGAGCGCGAAGCGTATCAGCGCACGGCCGGCGACCGGCTGCGATCGCGCCGCCGGAATGACGAACGCCAGGTCGTAGCGGAGGTTCGACACGCGTGCCGAGCGGTCGTGCGCAAGCCCCTCGCTGATGCCGAGATCCGGATCGCGCGTCAGCATGCTCGTCTGGCCCGGCCGGCCGGCCGGCTGTGCGCTGAGGAAGGCCGCAAGCCCCCACGCGGCGATCCGGACCGGCGGCCGCATGGCCGCCATCATCTCACGCCGCCCTCCGGAACCTGAGCGTGATGAGCGCCGCGATCTCGATCACCACGCACACCGTGATGACCGACAGCCGCATGAACACGCTATACGCGGGCCGCCCCATCACGTCGAAGATGCTCAGCGCCACCACCGCGATCGCGATCATCGTCGCGATCCGCAGGCCGCGGGGGAGCGCCGGCAGATGGTTGACGAGCAGCATCACCGCCGGCGTGCCGATCAGGAGCACGTAATCCCAGCCCTGGGGAGACAGCATCGGGATGAGGAGCAGCAGCAACGACGCTTCGAGCGTCTCCGGCGCGGGAAGCGCGCCGCGCCCGGCGATCACGATCGCCGTGAGCAGGAGCAGGAACGCGCCCGTCGCGGCGGCCAGGACCGGCGCCGCCGAATCCGGGCCGAGCCAGCGGGTGAACATCGCGCCGAGCGACACGTTGTCCGGGTTGGTCAGGTTCGGGGCCGTCGTGGACGCCACCGTCCGCCACCACTCGCCGAGCAGCCCGAGGTTGCCGCTCCACCCGTACCGCGCGGCGGGCAGCAGCAGCAGGATCAGGAGTCCTCCCGCCATCATCACCAGCGCCGTGCGGGTCCGCCGCGTGGCCAGCCACGGCAGGAAGATCACCCCATACGGCTTCACCACGACCGCCAGGGCCAGCAGCAGTCCCGCCGGCGCCTGCCGCCCGCCCCGCAGACAGACGACCGCGAGCACCACGATGACGGCGAAGAGCAGGTTCACCTGTCCGAGCACCAGCTCGTGCGCGTAGAACTTCGCCATCGCCAGGAACGTCACGACGACGAGCACGACGGGCGGGCGATGGATCGCCGGCATCGCCGAGAGGCTGAGCCCGAGCAGCACGAGCATCAGGATGGCCGACAGGGCGAACCAGCCGCCCTTGGCCGCCGCCGGGGGGACCATCGCGAGCGGCGTCGCGAAGATGGCGAACACCGGCAGGTACTTGAACTGGAAATGCCCGTCGTCAGCCCGGTAGAGCGGTTCGGCCGCGATCGCCCGCGCCCCGGCGGTGCGATAGACATCGAAGTCGGGCATCTTGCGCGACACGCGCGTGGTGAAGACGACGGCGAGCGACACGATGGCGAGCACTCCGAGCAGCACTCGCGTGCGCGCGCTGCCGCCCCGAAAACCCGGCATCGGGCGAGACTATCACGCCGCTGCACGCTGCCCGGTGCCAGTGACGTCACGAGCCCACGATCTGATCACCAAGGTCACCAAGGCCACAAGGATCACCAAGACTATTTGTTCTTTTTTGTGCCTTGGTGATCTTTGTGATCCTGGTGATCTTCGTGAACAGCCCGTGGGCCGTTACGGGCGTCGGCTCGCGCCTTGCCAAATCGTCCGGTCGCCGTCGCGTCACGTTCCACGATCTCATCACCAAGGTCACCAAGGTCACCAAGACGATTCGTTTGTTTTTGACTCTTGGTGATCTTTGTGATCTTGGTGGTCTTCGTGAACAGCCCGTGGGCCGTCCCTCCGGGACCTCTATTCCCGCAGAGCGATCGCCGGGTCGATGCGCGT
>JANOJK010000293.1:0-1799 GCA_031408165.1 Acidobacteriota bacterium
GCATGACTACCTCCTCCAGAACCCTCGTCCTGCACGATGGTGCAGGTCGAGCCGTGTCATTGTTCCCGGGCGATGATAGCGTCTCGCGTCATGAGCAGGACAGGGCATTCTGTCCGACATCATCATGCCCAGCGCGTCCATCGCGCCAGAACTACGAAACGTACGTGGTGGATAGCGCGTCCAGCGGCCTGATTGAAGGGGTCATGAGTGCCGGTGAGGATATTTGACTACATAGACCAGCTTGAGCGGCAGCGGCAGGAGCCGTCCGTTTCTAAACAAACAAGGAGCTCCTCTCCGCGCAGACTTGCAGTGAGGACGCAGTGGCGGCGCCTGCGTTATGCTGCGAGCGAGGCCGTTCTTGCGGGTTACTGTACGTTCGGCGGGACAAGACGGAATTCGGAATGATTGATCACGATCGGGCGCGCCATTGAGCGAGATTCTGGAACAAGTTCGGGGACTGGTAATGCGCGGCGAAGTACGTGTCTCGCTCCACGGCTACGAGGAACTCGCGGCGGATAACGTGCCGGTGCGCGATATCATCGAGGGGCTGAAGACTGCCGAGACGATTGAGGAGTACCCGAACTACCCAAAGGGACCCTGCGTGTTGGTCCTGGAGCGAGATCCAGCGAATCAGCCGATTCACGTCGTCTGGGGGATTCCGGCAGGGCAGAGTACACCAGCCGTGGTAGTCACGGCGTACCGGCCTGATCCGGCGAAATGGGATGAGACGGGGCGAAGGAGACGAACATGAACGGCAAGACGACTCTGCGGCTCGTGCGCGAAGGAGAACTCGCAGCCGAGGTCGATGTCACGCTCGTCGACGCCGATGACGGCTGGACGCCATACCTCTCCATCGAGGACGCGTACAAGCTGGACGACGTCCGCGAGGCGCTCCGCGCCGGGGACATCAAGCGGGCGGCGCGGCTGGCCAGTCGTGTTTTCCGGCTGACGCCAGTGGAAGTCTGATTCGAACGAGCCCGCTAACTTGCGCATGCACCAGACCGCGCTCGGTGAACCATGAAGCGCCGCTGGTGATGCGCGAACGTTCGGCGGACACTCAAGAGGAGCCATGAACGTCACGTACCTTGTCCTCACCGCCAGCGTTCTCCTAAGCGCCCCGGCGCAGGCCAAGCGGGATCTCGTAGACCTGCGGCAGATCGGCCACGTGGCGTCGAAGGGTCGCAGACGGAAGAAATCATGAAACAAGCACGATATCCGGCCGGGTGGGACGAGGCTCGGGTGAAGCAAGTGCTTGCCCACTACGAACAGCAGTCCCACGACGAGGCGCTCGCCGAGGACGAGGCGGCCTACGAGTCCACGACACACACGGCGATGGAGGTGCCTGTTGATTTGGCGCCTGCCGTTCGCGAACTGCTTGCCAAGCGTCGGGCCGGATAGCCTGTACCTCCCCAACGACGCCTCGATTACCTCTTGGCTGCTGCGGCAATCGCTCGCGCAAGCCGGAGGCGCGCCGACTCGTAGGGCGCTCCTGTTTCCGGAAAACTGACCCGGTCTCCCGCGTCCGAGAACACGCGGGGGACGATTGCCGTGAGCACCTCGTCCACGACGCTCTTCAGGCCGAGTCCCCTGGCCATCGACAGGTACTGGTGATCCTGGAGGCCGCGCCGGAAGTTGGCGAGCTGCACGGTCGCGATCGGACCGGCGATGCCGCGGTCCTCGTCGGGATGCAGCCGCTCTTCCCCCGGATAGATCAGCACGCCGTCGCCGTGGATGTATCCCTGGTCGTCGATCGACTTGCTGGCCTGCTTCCGGTTGTCGAAGGTGACGGTGTCGGCCCA
>JANOJK010000303.1:0-4167 GCA_031408165.1 Acidobacteriota bacterium
TGGATGCGCTCGAAGCTCTCCGCGAGCACGACCTTGACGCCGAGCAGCAGCGTGCCTTTCGCCGCCCAGTCGCGCGACGACCCGGATCCGTACTCCTTGCCGGCAATCACCATCAGCGGCACGCCCGCCTCGCGGTACTTCTCGGAGCCGTCGTAAATCGTCGTCACCTCCTCGGACGGCAGGACCATCGTCCACCCACCCTCGGTCCCGGGAGCGAGCTGGTTGCGGAGGCGGATGTTCGCAAACGTGCCGCGCACCATGACTTCGTGGTTGCCGCGGCGCGCGCCGTAGGAGTTGAAGTCGCGCGGGTCGACGCCGTGCGCCATCAGGTACTGCCCGGCCGGGCTGTCGGCGGGGATCGAGCCGGCGGGGGAAATGTGATCGGTCGTGACGCTGTCGCCCAGGAGCGCGAGCAGGCGCGCGCCGTGGATGTCGGTCGGCGGCGTCGGCTCGAGCGTCACCCCTTCGAAGAACGGCGGGTTGCGGATGTAGGTGGAGTTCTCGTCCCACGCGAACCGCTCCCCCTGCGGAATCGGCAGCGACCGCCACCGCTCGTCGCCGTCGAAGACATGCGCATACTGCTCCTCGAACATCTCGCGCCGAACCGAGCTCAGCATCGTCGCCTGGATCTCGCGCTCGGCCGGCCAGATGTCGCGCAGATAGACGGGCTCGCCGTCGCGCCCGGTGCCCAGAGGCTCGCAGGTGAGATCGATCTGCATCCTCCCGGCGAGCGCGTACGCGACCACGAGCGGAGGGGACGCCAGGTAATTCGCCCGGACCTGCGACTGGATGCGCCCCTCGAAGTTCCGGTTGCCCGACAATACCGAGGCGACGACGAGGTTCTTCTCCCTGACGATCGTCGACACCGGCTCGGGAAGCGGGCCGCTGTTGCCGATGCAGGTCGTGCATCCGTATCCCACGAGATTGAAGCCCAGCTCCGCCAGCGGCTCCATCAGGCCCGCCGCCCGCAGGTACTCCGTCACGACCAGCGAGCCGGGCGCAAGGCTCGTCTTCACCCAGGGCTTCGACGTGAGTCCGCGCTGCAAAGCATTCCTCGCCAGCAGGCCCGCGCCGATCATGACGCTGGGGTTCGACGTATTGGTGCAGCTCGTGATCGCGGCAACGACGACGGCGCCATGGCCGAGTCCTTCCATGCCGGGAGCCTCGGTCTCCGAATGCGCGACCGCCGCCGGCGCGCCTGCCGTGACCGTCTGGGTGTCGCCCGGGGAGGTCGTTTCACCGGGCTTTTCCTTCGTGGGCTTGGCCTTCCGCTCGGCCAGCATCACCTCGAGCGCCTGCTGAAACTTCATTTTCGACTGCTTGAGTGACACCCGATCCTGCGGCCGTTTGGGGCCCGCGAGGCTCGGTTCCACGGTGGTCAGATCGAGCTCGACCGAGCGCGAGTAGATCGGATCGGGCGAGTCAGCCGTGCGGAAGAGTCCCTGCGCCTTGGCGTATGTCTCGACCAGTGTCACCTGCGCCTCGTCGCGCGCGGTCAGGCGCATGTAGTCGAGCGTCATGTCGTCGATCGGGCAGATGGCGATGGTCGCGCCGTATTCCGGCGACATGTTGCCGAGGGTCGCGCGATCCGCAATTGTCAGGAAGTCGAGGCCGGGTCCATAGAACTCGACGAACTTACCCACGACCCCGAGCTTGCGCAGGCGCTCGGTGATGGTCAGCACGAGGTCCGTGGCCGTCGCCCCTTCCGGGAGCCGGTTGGTCAGCCGGAAGCCGACCACTTCCGGAATGAGCATCGAGATCGGCTGGCCGAGCATCGCGGCTTCCGCCTCGATACCACCCACGCCCCAGCCGACGACGCCCAGGCCGTTGACCATGGTGGTGTGTGAGTCGGTCCCGACCAGGGTGTCAGGGTAGGCCAGGGTTTCTCCGCCGGCCTGCTCGCTGAAAATCACGCGCGCGAGGTACTCGAGGTTCACCTGATGGACGATGCCGGTGTCGGGCGGGACCACTTTGAAGTTGTCGAACGCCGTCTGGCCCCACCGCAGGAACGTGTAGCGCTCCTTGTTGCGCGAGAATTCGAGCTCGGCGTTCAGCTCGAAGGCATTGCGCTCGCGGTAGTGATCGACCTGTACCGAATGATCGATGACCAGCTCGACCGGCTGCAGCGGGTTGACCCTCCGTGGATCGCCGCCCAGCCGTATGACGCCATCGCGCATGGCGGCGAGATCGACGACGGCAGGGACGCCCGTGAAGTCCTGGAGCAGGACCCGGGCCGGCATGAACGCGATTTCCTTGGGCACCTTGCTCGTGACGTCCCACGCGCCCAGCGTGCGGATATCGTCGGCATCGACGAAACGGCCATCCTCGCGGCGCAGCAGGTTCTCCAGCAGGATCTTCAACGAGTAGGGCAGCCGCGCCAGCCCGGGAAAGCCGGCCTGTTCGAGCGCGGGGAGGCTGAAATACTGGACGCGCCGGCCGGCGGTGGTCAGTGTGGACCGGGTGTTGAAGGAATTCTGGGAAGCCATCCTGTGATCATCCCTTACTCGGACGGTTGCGTTCAAGCTGCGCGAGGAAATCGCGGGCGACGGCCGCCGGATCCTGCCGCCCGGCGTCCACGGCGTGATTCATGCGCCGCATGTCCTCGATGGTGATACGCCCCGCCAGCTGTTCCAGCGCCTCCCGCGCGGCGGGATGCCGCAGAAGCATGGCGCTGCGTGCAACGGGGACGGCGTCGTAAGGAGGAAAATAGTGGCGATTGTCCTGCAGCATCGCGAGGTCGTAGGCCTCGATGAGGCCGCTCGTCGCGTCGCCCGCGATGAGGTCGACCTGCCGCTGTGACAGGGCACGATAGATGAGCGACAGGTCCATGGCCCTCGGCGCAGCGGCGAATCGCAGCCCGTATTTTTCGGAGAGGCCAGGATAGCCGTCCGCCCGCTGGAGGAACTCGTAGCCAAACCCCGCCTGCCACTCCGCGGTGTGGGCCGCGGCGTCCTCGATTGTCTTCAAACCGAAGCGCCGTGCATCGTCGCCGCGAACGAGAATGGCGAAGGTGTTCTCGAAGCCGAGCGGCGGCAGGAGCGTCAGCCCGCCGTCGGCGTACCGCTGCCGCACCCGCTCCAGCACCCGGGCCGGATCCGTCTCCACGGCGTTTTTGAAGACGGCCGTGTCGGCGGTGCCGGTGTATTCCACGTACAGGTCGATGTCCGCCGCGCGCAGCGCGCGATCGCAGATGAAGGTGCCCCCGAGGTTCAGGCGCCGCTCGACCGTCACGCCGGTCGTCCGCTCGAGATGCTGGGCGACGAGCTCGCCAAGGACGATCTGCTCCGTGAAATTCTTCGAGCCGACGCGAATCACCCCGTCGCGCGGACCCGAGCCGAACGCCGACACGACGGCCACGGCCGCCGCCGCGACCACCGCGAGCCCGGCCACTGCGACGGCCCGCGCGCGGGAGCGGCCGCCCACGCGCAGCGCACGCTCGGCGAGCAGGAGCGTGCCGTCCACGGTGAGCGCGAGGATCGCCGCCGGAACCGCACCGGCGAGAATCACCGTAGGCTCCACCATCGAAAGCCCGCGGAAGATGTACTCGCCCAGGCCGCCTGCGCCCACCGCGGCGGCGATCGTCGCCGTGCCGACGCCGATGACCGCCGCGACGCGAACGCCCGCAATCATCGAGGGCATCGCGAGCGGCAGCTCCACCCGCCAGAGCAGTTGCCGCGGCGTCATCCCCAGGGCGGTGCCGGCCTCGACGAGGACGCGGTCCACTCCGCGGACTCCCGCCACCGTCGTCCTGATGATCGGCAACAGCGCGTAAAGCACCAGCACCACAATCGCCACGCGCGCCCCAAGCCCCCCCACGAACGGCAGTGGCAGCAGAAACCCGAACATCGCGAGGCTGGGAATCGTCTGGACGACGTTCGCGAGCCAGACGATCGGCGCGCCCAGGCGCGGACGCCGTGCGGCGAGGACGCCGACGGGGATTCCGATGGCGATCGCGGCGCCCGTCGAGACGCCGACGAGGATGACGTGCTGGAGCAGGAGCCCGAGGAACTCGGCGCGGTGAGCGGCCAGGAAGGCGAACAGGCTCATGACATGAAGGCGCGCGCCTCGAGAAGCGGCGCCAGGAGCGGGCGGACGCGCGGGTCGGTCGAGCGTGCCAGCTCGCGCGGCGCGTCGAGCTGCGCAATCACGCCGTCGTCCAGCACGCCG
>JANOJK010000308.1:0-7267 GCA_031408165.1 Acidobacteriota bacterium
GGCGCGGCTGGTGGTGTCGTTTGCCGTCCGCGTGACCGGCTGATCGTGTGTTAGTATTTACGCTTCCCTGCGCGCGGTTCGTCGCGCTTGTGGGCCGCTAGCTCAATTGGTAGAGCAGCAGACTCTTAATCTGCGGGTTGACGGTTCGATTCCGTCGCGGCTCACCACTCTTTCATCAGCGCCTTCGTCTGCCGTCAAGTAGTTGAAAAGCGGTGCGGTTACGGCGGTTCGATTGAACCGATTTCCGTCGTACGCGATCCCTTCCGGAAAGAACAGCAGCTGCAGACGCTGCTTGTAGTCGAGCGAAGCCTGCACCCACAGGTCTGAGGCGCGCGGCAGAATGCGTTCTGCGAACGCCAGGATGCCCTCTACGTCGAGTTCGTCCACTGCATCGGTGTGATGGTCGATCTTGGCGAACGTCAGCTCCTCGCGCAGCTTGTCGCGTTGCCGGCCGTAGGTCGTGACGTCGATCGCCTCCGAGTAGAGAAACGCCTCATCCAGCTTGTCCATCTTCTGCTGGATTGCGCTCACCCGCCGTTGCTGTTCCGTCGTGCGGTCGTTCGCTTCGGCTCTGCGCTGCTCCCACACGTGGAGGATTCGATCCTTGACGAGCCGCATGTAGCCAGGTATTGGTTGTAGCAGGGCGAGCTCGTCAACGAACGCGCCTTCCAGTTTGCGCTTGCTCACGTTGACTGCGCGGCACTGGCGCTGGCAGTGGTAGTACGCGTAGTGGCCTTTCCTGCCCTTCGACCAGCTCCCAGTAAGTGGTCGGCCGCACGCCTCGCACCGAACGAAGCCGCGCAGCGGGAAGTCCGCATGATTCCGCTGGCGCGGCCCCGACGTGACGACACGGCCGTCGAGCACAGCCTGCGCGCGGTAGAACGTGGCCTCATCGACGAGCGGCTCGAAATTGCCCTTCGCGGATACGCCGAAGTCCGGACTTTCGACCTTGCCCATGTAGAGGGCGTTCCGCATCATCTGCCCGAAACTTTGCGGCGAGAGCGCGAGGCCCTTCTTGCTGTGCAATCCTGCTTCGGTCGCGCGCGCAATGACTTCCTGCTTCGTGTATCGGCCGGTCGCTAGGTCCTCAAAGGCACGCTTCACCAGCGGCCCGCGCTCGGGATCGTGAGCGAGGCTCGTGCCCGACCACTTCGGAGCGTTCAGGTAGCCGAGGGGTGCCGGAAACGTCCAGCGACCGAGCTCCAGCGCAGCCCGCATGCCGGCGCGCGTGCGGTCCGAGCGCACGTCATTGTCGAACTGCGCGAACGCGGCAAGCACGCCTTCCATCAGCTTGCCGGTTGAGGTGTCGTCGATCGGCTCCGTCGCTGACCGCAACGAAATACCGAGGCACGTCAGGTGCGCGTGAAGCGCGAAGTGGTCGTACTTCTCTCGCGCGAATCGCGTGAGGTTGTAGACGACCACGAAATGCACTCTGCCCTTGTGCGTGCGGCAGTATTTCAGCAGCGCTTGGAGCTGGCTGCGGTCGGTGGTCTTGGCGCTTTCGCCTTCTTCATGGAAGCGTTCGAAGATCTCGTAGCCTTGCCGTCGGCAGTACTCCTCGCAGGCACGGAGCTGGGTCGGCAGACTGAGGTTCTCGGTCTGTTCCTTCGTGCTGACGCGAACGTAGATCACCGCGCCGACCATCTCCGGCAGCTTAGCGCCATCATCGAACGCCGGCAAGGTGTGTCGTCTCGCCACGGCAGCTAGTGGACGAGAACGTCCTGCAAGGCAATTTCGATCACAACATGCGCCAGCGATTCGGCCTGACGCGCGACGATGAGAACTTCGTCGTCCGACATCGTGTCTGCGTCCTCGCCAAGCAGTTCCCGGCACCGCCCAACCGAGATCAATTCGGGTTCTTGTTCCGCACGATCGAGTACATCCATGGCGCTCCCCCTTGAACGCGAGTCGCGACGATTCGTGTTGTGCTGGGTGCGACGCTCAAGCGCGCCGACCTGGGGCCGGCGCGTCAATGTCCGTGGAGCGCAGATGCGGGCGTAGCGCCGACAGCGATATGCGTGACGTGAAGTCGACGCAGTGATCGCGCGAGCAGCGCCGCGCGATCGATCAATGAGTTGTTGGAGGAGCTGCAGCATTGCTCTGAGAGCGGCAGCTGCAGCACTCCGCATCGGATCCGACTGCGGAGAAGGTGCGCGATGGCACCGACGAGATCTTCACGATACGGCTGCCGGCGCCTCGGGTCAATACTAAAAATGGCAACTAAAAACGGCAACGAGCTTCATCGGCCATCACATAAGTGCTACCTTCGAGCTGCGCGCAGGCGTCGTCAAGGCCGAAGCCCGCAGGGTCGAGTGACAGCTTAGCGTTCTGGAACCGCGCCAACCACCGCGCATCGTCGCGGCCCCCCTCGCGGCGTCAGCCGTTCGCGCTCACGGCCGGACGGCCAAGGGGAATGGGGCACTTTCGGTCGCCTCCGGCGCCACGATTGACAGGCCTCTAGATCCCTCCTACGCTGACCTTATGAACCTGCAGGTTCCGCCCGAACTCGAAGCGAAGCTGACCCGCCTGGCCACGGAGACGGGACGCACGGTTGACCAAGTCGCACTCGACCTCTTGGCCAGTTCAATCGACCACGACGAGTGGTTCCGCGGCGAGGTCGAAAAGGGTCGCACTGCTGCCCGCGAAGGCCGGCTACTCGAGCACGATGAAGTCGCGATTCGCATGGATCGGCGCTATCGGGGCTGATGCGTGTCCGCTGGACGACGGACGCCGCGGATGACCTTGAACGGATCTGCGATTACATCGCCCAGAGCCGTCCCGATTCCGCCCGCCGAGTCGCACAGTCCGTGATTGAGCGCATCGGCACGTTGGAGACGTTCCCTCATCTTGGACGTCTTGGCCGCGTACACGGAACGCGAGAGATCGCCTTTCCGCCGCTCCCGTTCGTTGCAGTCTACGAAGTTGAGGAAGAACAGATAGTCGTCCTACGAATTCTGCACGGCGCGCAACGATGGCCGGTGGCCTAGGCTGGTGAAAGGCCGGCGTACGCCTAGTCGAAGGAGCGGTTGTGATTTGCAAAGTGGCGATGTTCGCGCTCGGCTTGTTCCTCTTCAGCCAATCCCCTGCGCCGTCCGACGCTGACTGGGCTTGGCTTGATGAACATCGTGAGAGGGCATTCGATGCATTGATGCCAATCGCGCCCGCTCCGGGGCAGTTGGTGGCGTATCGCCGTTACCGTGACCTCTACCAAGATGTTCCTGAGGCGCACTTCGCGATCGGAATCGCTGAGCGACCTGCTTCTGGCCAGGCAAAGCTAAGAGCAGTGGTCACGTCGCCGACATCCGGTTCAATCCAGCAGCAGTTGTTGCAATTGCACATGACCAATCGCGACCTCTCCCTGGACGCGTTGCTGCCACGTGTGATGATTCAACGGCAGACGATCGTCGAAGACCGATGCCCATCACTTCGTTCCCGGATGAACGCACTTGCCAAGGCCAAGATTGCTCTGCCAGATCCCAACATCATTTCGCTGCATCCAACAGTCCACCGTTTTGTCATCGAGACTGGCGGTGTGCAGATCGATGCCAGACTTATCGATGTTAATGATTCGGTTGTGCGGTGGGCTGCAGATTCGCTGAAGGCGTTTCAGGGGTGCAAGGCCGGCTAGGAGCAGCGCAAGGCTGCGTCAACAGCCCAACGAGAGAGCTGGCCGTCGAGGACCTAGGCGACGCGGCGAAGGCCCTCCAATTGGTGCAACCACCGGCTCAGGTGGTTCTAACTCGCGAAATTTAGGCTCACCTTTCTCAGCGAACTTGCCGACGTCATCTCGCGTCGAGGCATTCCTTCCAGAGCCGTGCCATCAGCTCTTCTGCGGACGGAATCTCGCGGATTGCGTCGACGCCACGTCCGGCATACAGTGCCATTTCGAGTACGGCGCCTCGATCCTCCGGGTACGGCGGCGCGAGGCCATATCGGATTCTCTTCGCGCCGGTGGCGGTGTTCGTCGCAATCTCGTCGCCTTCGCCAGGCCGCTTGCCGGGCGGCGGGCAGCCGGCCGCCTCCCACATCTCCAGGGTCCGGTTGCGCAGCACGCGGTGTGGGGCGTTGGTCCAGCCGTCCTGAAAGCAGACGGTCATGACCGTGTCCGACGCTTTCGCGCGGGTCAGCGCGTTTTTGTACTCGTCGTGCGCGTGGCCTTCCTTCGTCGCGACGAACCGCGTCCCCATCAGCACGCCGGAGGCGCCCGCCGCGAACACGCGGCGCATGTGAGCGCCTGTGGCGATGCCGCCGGCGGCGAGCACCGGCACATCTTTCGCCTGTTCGACGACCGCCGGCAGTAAGTCATCAAGCGGAGTCGTGCTCTGCACATGACCCGCCGCCTCGATGCCCTGGCAAATGAGGTAAGCGGCGCCGACGTCGACGGCGCGGCGCGCATTTTCGGCGCTGCCGACTTGCACGCTGAACCTGGCGCCGGCAGTCCGGATCCGCCGGAGCATGTCCGCCGTGGGAATGCCGAACGCGAACTGGATGATCGGCGCGCCGGCTTCGAGCGCAACGTCCAGCGTCGGCGCCTCGAACGGCAGCAGGTAATTGATCGCGAACGGCCGATCGGTGGCGGCCTTGATGCGCGAGACCCGGGTGCGAACGCTGTCCGCGGTCGTCCTGGTGCCGCTCCCCAGCGATTCCGAGCCCGCCGGCGCTCGAGACCGCAATCGTCAGCGGCGGCTGCGCGGCGCTGCCCATTCCCGCATTCGAAATCGGGTACTTCAAGTTGAACAGTTTCATGAAGGCCGAGACACGCGGCGGGGGCATCGCCGCCGCGCGTTGCGCAGCCGTTAACGCCGGAGCTCGGACGCCGAGACCAATCCCGAGCGCCGAGGCCCGCTGCAGGAATTCACGCCGGTTCGTAGGCATGGCATCACTATACGCCCCCTTAATTTTGAGCACGAACAGGATCGCAACGGCTTCCGTCGAGTGTGGCGCGTTGCAACGAGCCCGATCAAACCGCCTCTCTGACGGGGGGCGTCGTGGTGCCGGTGCTCCTGACTCAGGCCGCACCTTGCAATGCCCGTAGACGCCGCAGCCAGTCGCCAACCCGGTTCCAACTGGCGAAAATCTGGCTCACCATTCAAAACAAATGACTTGGCGTTTCTCAGCAGGTCCGTCTGAAGCCGCTCTGGTTGCGCGGGGGGTACAGATGGTTGAAGTGTGTCGGGCGAATCGCTCTCCCGCCACGACACATCCGGCAACCAGTGTGCGGCATCGAGTGTCGATCCCCGACCGGATACGCCGAGGCATTCCAGGGCAGGAAGATGGTGATCGGCTGCTGGAGGGTGTCTGCCAATCTATCTGTAGACCCGGTCCGGGAATCTCGGCGTGCCGTCGGTCGACAGCCCCAGCGTCCGTCGCACCTCCATCATCCCGAAGCGTTGACGTTCGTTGACGAACGCCATCCCCTTGGCGAGTTTCGCGCGGGCCGCGGGCATGTCGGACACGATGCCCATCAGCCTGCGGGCGATATCGTCGCCGGTCGCCCTGTTGATGTCCGGCACGTACCAGTCGCCCAGGCCGATGTCGATGAACATGTCGCCTTTGAACGAGTCCTCGGGCTGGTGCACCATCACGAACGGCGTACCCGCGGCCGCGGCCAGCAGCGGCGAGTGATTCTCGATACTCACCACCGCCTGTGCGCGTGCAAACAGCGACTGCGCCGCGTCGGGCAGCCAGTACCGGTCCATCACCACGACATGGTCCGTGACATCGGCCGGCAGACCATCCTTCAGCCACGGACCGAGCACGTCCAGGGCATAGATCGTTTCCGGGACCAGCGCCACCTTGTTCCCGGTCCTGCGGACGTAGGTCGTGATGGCCAGCTGCAGCTTGTCGTGATCCTCCTTCGCGTAATAGTTGTTGTAGACCTCCCTGGACTCGCCCTGTCGCGTCGGCGAGTTGTTGGGCGTCAAGCGATGGCGCGGCAGGAAACAGACGAACCGTCCTTCCTCCAGACCGTGCGTCTTCATGAACACATCGGCCGACGCGTCGTCGCGGACCGGGAAGGCGAACGTCGTGTCGGGCACGAACGCCTGGTTCAGGCCGCGCAGATCAACCGTGATGGGCGCGCGGTTGATTGTCTCGTTGACCGTCGTCTTCGGGTTGTCCTGGGCAGCGCCGTCAGGACCATCGACGTCTTCGCCATCCATCAGACGCAGCGATGTCCGCTCGCGGGTGAACACGAAGCGGCACGCGCGCAGGGCTTGGACGTCGGTCGAGGCGTCACCGTCGGCGAAGTTCGTGAAGTTGAACGAGTCGGTGGTGGCGCCGAAGATGCCGATCGGCTTCTTGGTCCGCGCATGAAAGCGGAGCAGGTCGGCGCCGGCGTTCACGCCGGCACCCGATCCGACCACCATGATGTCGGCAGCGGCGACCGCCGCCTCGAGCTCGGGATCTTCGGCGCGGCCGGCCGCGTCGAGTCTGCCGTAGACGACCTTCAGATCAGGGATGACTTTGCGGCTGACCGTTGTCGCGTCGACGCTCCCGTCGGAAAACCGGGCGCGTTGGGCAATTGTGCCGCGGAAGACCAGATCCTGCTGGGCCCAGAGCGTGACAGTGGCCTCGGGAATGTAGTGGCGCATGAGCGCGAGCGCGCCGGGCACATGCCCGATGTCGCCGATGTTTACGGTCGCCCAGGCGTTGCGCCAGAGGATGTTGAGGGGTCGCGTCTGTCCCGTCGCTGTCGTCGGGATCGCCGCGACCCCCAGCGCGGCCAGGCTGGCCAGCAGTTCACGGCGATTCATCATGCCCGTCAAGCCCTCGGTCCGTTCGGATTGGTGGTTGGGAGGGCAGGCTACACGAGGAGAAGCGGAGTCGCAAGGTCTAGGCTGAGGTCCGCGGCGCCCCGGGCGAGGTATAGACTCCCGCGATGTGGCGAGTCGTGTTGGTCGTATGCGGCACGGTGATGGTGGCGGGCGCCGTGACAGGCGCTCGAGACGATGCCGCCCCTGTTCACGCGCAGCGCGTGCACGAGGTGCGCCGCGTGTCGGGACTGGCGGCGTTCTGGGACTTCGTCACACGCGAACCCGGTTCCAGCCGCTTCGTCGCGTACACGGCACGTCCCGCCGAGGTGGCGTACCCGCTCGACGCGGTGAACTACGTCCGCGACTACTGGCAGGCGGGTCGCGCGGCCACGTACGACGACTTTCCTCGCTCCGGCCGGGGTCCTTTTGGCAACGCGGTGCGTCTCCGCAACGAGAGTGATGCCACCTTTCGTCCGGCCTTCCTGCTGCCGCGTGAGCGCTTCCACGATGGT
>JANOJK010000320.1:0-2248 GCA_031408165.1 Acidobacteriota bacterium
GACTCGGTGATCACGTCCGCGACGTGCAGGAGCGCTTTCGACGGGATGCACCCGCGGTAAACGCACACGCCGCCGGGGTTCTTCTCCGGATCGACGAGCGTGACCTTCATCCCGCGGTCAGCGGCGTAGAACGCCGCGGCATATCCGCCGGGGCCGGCACCGATAACGACTAGCTGAGTTGAAGTTGGCATGACGACCTGTTGGCGCGACCTTCAGGTCGCGCGTCCATCTAACGACCTGGTTGCTGATTCCATTACGCCTGACCTAAAGGTCAGGCCAACTGGTGGCTGCACTACAGGGCCAGGACAAACGGCTGTTCGAACGCCTCCGCGACCCAGCGCAGGAAGCGCGCGGCATCCGCCCCGTCGATCACGCGGTGGTCGTAGGACAGCGACAGCGGCAGCATCAGCCGCGGCTGGAACTCGTGGCCGTTCCACATCGGCTCGAAGCTTCCGCGCGAGATGCCGAGGATGGCGACTTCCGGCCAGTTGACGATGGGCGTGAACGCCACGCCGCCGATCCCGCCCAGATTCGTGATCGTCAGCACGCCGCCCGACATCTCGTCGAGCGCCAGCTTGCCGGCGCGCGCCTTTTCCGACAGCTTCGCCAGCTCGGCCGAGAGCTCGACGATGCCCTTGCGATCGACGTCGCGAATGACCGGCACGAGCAGCCCGCGATCGGTGTCGACCGCGACACCCATGTGCACGTACTTCTTGTAAACGAGCTGTCCGCCTTTGAGATCGATCGACGAGGCGAACTGCGGGAACTTGCGGACGGCGCTCGCCAGAATCTTCAACGCGACCACCGTCACCGTCAGCTTGCCGCCGGAGCGCTCGGCTTGGGGGCCGTACTTCTTGCGCAGCTCCTCGAGCGCGGTGATGTCCGCCTTGTCGTGGTTCGTGACGTGCGGAATCGCGTTCCAGGCGTGGCTGAGATGTTCGGCGGTCTTGCGCCGGATGTTGCTGAGCGGCTTGCGCTCGACCTCACCCCACTTCGAGAAATCCGGGAGCGCCGGCTGTGGCCCGGCTGCAGGACCGCCGCCTGTCCCGGGCGACGCCGAGGGGCTGCTACCGCCGGCGAGCGCCTGCCGTACGAACCCGTGCACGTCTTCCACCGTGATCCGCCCGCCGGGGCCGGTGCCGCTCATCTGCCGGACGTCCACCCCCAGCTCACGGGCGATGCGGCGGACCGATGGGGCGGCCGGCGGCGCGTTGCCCGGCGCCGCGTCTGGCGCGGGCGCGGCCTGCGGTGCGCTGCGCGGCCCGCGGCTGATGTCCACGACCTCGCCGCGCTTCTGACGCTGGGGTTCGGCCCGATCGCCGTCGGCCGGACGGCGCGCATCCGCGCGTTGCGCGTCGGGGGGCTCGGCGGTGCCGTCCTGGTCCCCCTCGCGGTCGTCCCGCGCCTGCTCGCGGCCTTCCGCGGGCGCGTCCTCGGCGCCGCCAGGGGCACGCTGACTGAGGCCGCCTTCTTCCGGCGCGCCCTCCGGCTGCGCGGCCGCCTTGCCGGTGGCCGCCTTGTCCGCGCCCGCCTTGTCCGCGCCGGCCTTGTCCGCGCCGGCCTTGTCCCCGCCTGCCTTCGCGGCGGGGGCATCGCCATCGACCGTGAGAATCACCTGCCCCACCGTGATCTTCTGGCCGGCTTTCACCTGCACGTCCTTCACGACCCCGGCGACCGACGAGGGGACTTCGATTGTCGCCTTGTCGGTCTCGAGCTCGAGGATGGCCTGGTCTTTGACGATCGTGTCGCCGGGCTTGACGAGCACCCGCACGACGTCGCCCGCGGTAATGTTCTCGCCCAGTTCGGGCAGCTTGAGATCAGTCATAAGCAGGAAATAGCACTACGAGACTGCAGGACTCCGTTTGTCGGGGTCGATACCGAGGTCCTTGATCGCCTGCTGGACGACCTGGGCCTCGATCTGCCCGTCCCTCAGCAGCTCGGACAGCGCCGCCACGGCGACGAACCGGGCGTCGACCTCGAAGAACTCGCGCAGCGCCGCGCGGTCTTCGCTTCGGCCGAAGCCGTCGGTGCCGAGCGACTGGATCTTGCGCGGCAGCCAGCGGTCGATCGAATCGGGGAGCACCTTGCAGTAGTCGGACGCGGCGACGAACACGCCGGGGGCGTCCTTCAGTTGCTGCGTCACCCACGGCACGCGCGGCGTCTCGCCCGGGTGCAGCATGTTCCAGCGCTCGCACGCGTGGCCGTCGCGGTACAGCTCGCCGTAGCTCGTCACCGACCAGACGTCGGC
>JANOJK010000326.1:0-15814 GCA_031408165.1 Acidobacteriota bacterium
CGCCCCCCTGCGCACGAGGCCTGAAAACAGCGAGGCGAACACATACAGGCCCGGCGGATACGGGAACGAATAGCCGCCCGGCGCGGTCGATGTGAAGTAGAGGTTCCCGCCAAGCACGCCCTGGAAGCGATGCGCGTGGAACATGGCGTCGCCGACGGGCAGGTTCGGGTGGAGGAGCACGAGCAGTTTCAGGAACAACGCGCTCGCCGAGAACGCGGCCGCGAACCGCCCGGTGTTACGAAGCGGCCGGCGGCCGTACTGGAATGCCAGTGACAGGCCGGCGAGCGCAAGCGCGATCCAGATCCCCAGCGCGATCACCCGGTCGGGGTAATCCGTAAAGGGCCCGAACCCCCGCGCGATCACGGCAGCCGCGCCCGCACTGAGCAGCACCGCGCCGCCGATCGCTGACCCGGCGGTCACGCCGAGCAGCGCGATGGCGGCGCCCATCGCGGCCGACGACACCGAGGACGCGTACAACGCCGGCCGCGGCACGAGGACGACCCCATCGGGCGCCAGCGACAGCCGATCCAGCAGGACACCGAGCGGCCGTGGATCGCCCGCGCCCGGCACGAACGTCTTCGAGCTGCGCAGGCCGACCGTGAGGCCCCGGCGTCCGGGCCGTGCCGGAATCGCCAGTCTGATGTCCTGGAACGCCGTGGACGTCTGCAGCGTCGCCAGCGTGACGCCGTCGGCGACGATGGTGACGCCCGGATTATCGGCAGGGACCGGCCGTCCTCCGCGGACGCGCACATCGAGCGTCCAGTTCCGGCCGCGATCCAGGCCGGGCAGCCGCAGGACGGCGTCCGCTCCGGTCCAGGCAAACGTCAGTCCCGACGCATCGTCACGCTCGGGCGAATGGACGCCTGACAGGTTCCGGGGCAGATCGCGATCGAATTCGACGATGAGTGCCGGATGCCAGGTGTAAAAGAGCGCCACCCACGCGGCGCCGAGCAGCGCGGCCAGGATCGCCGCCGCCGCGGCCCGCCCGATCGCCGGCCTCATCGGCCCGTCACGTCGGCATACACCGCAAAGTACTGGCGTGCCACCGCGGCGGACCGGAACCGTTGCTCGACGATGGCGCTCGTCGACGGCCGGGTGCGACGCTTCTGCCGGAGTGCGTCGCGGATGGCGGCGGCGAGCGCGTCCGGGCGCTCCCTGGGCACCACCGCCACATCATCACCGAACACGCCGTGCAGCTCGACACCGCCCGGATTGTCCGACGAGATGACCGGGGTGCCGCAGGCGAGCGCCTCGACCGCCACCGTCGGGAGGGCTTCGAGCAGCGACGGCAGGACGAAGAGGTCGGCGGCGGCGCAGTAGCGCGCCACGAGGGCGTTGTCGACAAGACCGGCGAACGTGACGTGCCGCTCCACTCCGGTAGATCGCGCCAGGGCGCGGAGCTCCGGGAGCAGCGCACCCGTGCCGCAGATCACGAGGTGCGTGTCGGGATACTCGCCGACGATCTCCGCCATCGCTTCGAGCAGATAGCGCTGGCCCGCGAGGGGGTGCAGGCGCTTGACATTGACGAGAAGGTTGCCTGCGGTGATCCCGAGCGCGCGCCGCCGGTCCTGCTGCCCCGGGGCATCGTGGTAAGTGAACGATGCCGCTACCGGAGGATAGATGACCGAGGTGCGCGGCCGATCCAAGCCGAGCTCTCCGGCGCGTTCGAGCAACCGCTGGCTGTAGAACGTCACGGCGTCCGCCTGCCGGTATGCGCGCGTGAACAGGTCCGGGCCGAGCCTCTTCGGCCGGTAGTGCCAGATCTCCGTGCCGTAGAGCGTGAGGACGACGGGCCTGCCCCGCGCGTGGGCGAGACGCGCGCCGACTTCGGGCAGCAGCCCGTTGCTGTGCACGTGGACCAGATCCGCGGATCTGATGAGGGCGTCGGCGCGGCGTCTGATGCGGAGGGCGCCGGCGATCGATCCCACGCGCAGCACCCGCTGCCAGGGCGAACGCTTCGTGCGCGGGATCCACGTGATTTCGGGCCCGTCGCCTGCGCTGAGGGGAGGTCCTTCGACTGCGCTCAGGACAGGCGGATGGGCGAGATAGTGCACGCTGTCGCCTCGTGCCGTCACCCACTCTCCGAGCTGGAACGGCAGCAGCGCGTTGGCCGCCTGGTCGGGCGGCAGGTGTGGCGTGATGTGGACGATGCGCATCACGGGGATGCCGGGGATTGGAGGCTGGAGAGCGGAGCGACGTAGCTTCGGTGGAACTCCGAAAAGGTCGCCGGCTTCGCGGCAAGGGTCGTGCGCGCGTACTCGAAGAACCGCTCCAGTCGATCGCAGAACGCGGCGAGCTCCGCATCGGTCCGGTTGTACGGGCTGCCGCCGACCATCGCTTCGCTCGAGTGGAACAGCAGGTTCAGCACCGGCTCACCGGCGCCCGCGAGGTCGCGCGCGAGGCCGATCATGTCGTCGAGGGAGGAATAGGACGGCCGCAGCCAGCGCATTCGCGCGATGCCGAGTTTCCTGAGCACGCGCTTCGTCGTGTAATTGCGGGGAGCCCTGGCGTAAAGAAACTGCAGGCGCCTGGGTATCGCGCGATTGAGCGCCGCCGACACCGGGATCTCCAGCACGGCGCTCGTACCCGGCCGCGTGGCGCTGTCGTACGCCAGGAAGTAGGGCGTAAGCGGCGCCTCGACGAAATCCGGCCCGTTCTTGTGGGCCTCGTAAAAGAGCGGCGCGACGCTCGACTCGACGCGGTAGCCGAGTTTCTCGAGCGCCGGCACGTGGGCGGCGGAGAAGCCGAACCGGCCGGAGCGGTACGACACCGGCCGCTCGCCGATCGCCCGCTCGATGGCGTCGGTCAGTGACGCGAGCTGATCCTCGAACTGGCGCAGCGGCAGGTTGGAGGCGTATGGATGCCGCGTGACGTCCTCGGACGTGCACGGCGGCGTCTCCCACGCGTGGTGATGCGCCCCGATCTCACAGTCCCCCCCCGCTTTCAACGAGCGCAGCACCCCGGCAGCCGCGGGGTCGATCGCGACCGGGTATGTGATCACGTAGGTCGGCCGCATGCCGTGCCGCGCGAACAGCGCGTGCAGCCGCGGCAGGGCGTAGATGTTCTCGAACCGCTGGTCCGCCCGCGCTGCCGCGTCCCACTGGTTGTCGCCTTCGGTATCGATGCCTACAAGTAAGTGCATTGCGAGATCGAGGTGCGAGGTCCGAGGTGCGGGGTGCGAAAGCCGGCCGTCGAGGGGTTCTCCCGGCCGCTCCTTGCGCCTCGCTCCTCGCGCCTCGAGACCCTCATCATCTATCCTGATCCGAGTCCCCGAGCGTCACATGCCAGCGATCGGTGTTCTCGTAGAAGTCCCGCGCGACATCGGTGCCGTTGACCTTGATCACGAACTCCATGGTCGACTTCACGACGAAGTAGCCCGACTTGCGCAGGATCTTCCGGAAGGCGGCATGCATCGCGAAGGCGCGGATCTTGTCGGAGTCTGCCTGCTGCGCTTCGCGGTCGATCCAGTGCAGCAGCGTCGAGAGACCGTGTTCGTCGTCGGGGTCCGCCAGGAAGTCGACCAGCAGGGTGACCCGGCCGCGGGGCTCGTGGACGTGGCGATACACCACGTAGCCCGACGGCTGGCCCTCGCGGACGAGCGCGGCCATGAGATAGCGGACGTGGGGCGCCGTCGCGAATTTCCAGTTCAAGTAGGCGGCGTCACGCCGGACGGCGACGTCGAACTTCGGCTCGAGCCGCTCCCACAGCGCCGTGAAGCTGTCGTCGAAGCGCTGTATGACGCGCACCTCGGCGCGGAGCGGGCGCGATCGCGCGACGACCAGCACGACCGGCCACGTCAGCGCCGAGATCAGCCGGTTGACGGCGGCGGGCCAGCGCGGGTGCCTGAACGCGCGCCGCGAGAGCGGCTTCACCAGGCAGGGGACCGGCCCCACGTCCGGCCATTTCAGTTTCTGGAACAGCCGATACGAGGCGTCGGAGAGCCCGAGGCCGAGCGAGGCGCCGACATTCCGGTCCCACGTGCGGAAGAGCACCTCGCCCAGGCCGCGGCGCTGCCGCTCGGGGGCGACCATGACGTCCATCCCCCAGGACCCTTTGACCTCGCGTCCCTTGACCGCCAGCTTGACGGGCATCGTCGCGTACTGACCGACGATCGCCGGACCCTCCCGCGCGATCCAGATCTCGGGCTCGCCGCCGGGATTGTTGGGGTTGCGGCGGTACTGCCACTCCCACCGCAGCCGGCTCGCGTCGGCGGCGTCGCTTCCGAAGACGCGCCGATACAGCGCCTCGACGAGGCGCTTGTCCTCCGGTTTGTAGCGGTCCACGTCCGGTACCGGCATGGGCCTCTAGGCTCCAGCACCCGCGTGCGCCAGCACGTATTCCATGTTGCTGATGAAAATGTCGCGCGTGAGGCCGTGCGCTTTGAGGGCGTTGCCGATCGGGGCCGGCAGCCGCCGGATGGTGCCGGTGACGTGCAGCTCCTCCCGGACGATCTGCAGTCCGGCGGCAGCGATGTGCGCGCGGAGGCTCGACACCGTGACGAGCTCGAGCAGATCGTCGTGCTTGGTCTCACCCTTGCGCGCGAGCTGGATGAACGAATTCTCGTTCGCCGGCTCCTTGAGCATCCACGTCGCATGGCGGGCGAGGAACGTGAAAGTGGCGAAGGCGATCCGCCGGCCCAGCAGCAGGTGCAGCGGCACCGGGACCTTCAGCCTGGGCAAGTGCGCACCCGCGAACGAGAGATACGGGGAGGTCGAGAGGTAGGCCCGTCCATCCCGCGCGAGGACTCTCGCGCATTCGCGCAGATACAACGGCGCGTTGGCCACGTGCTCGATGACGGCGTGCGACAGCACCAGGTCGAAGGCTCCGTTCGAGAAGGGCAGCGCCATGCCGTCGGCGAGTGCGAAATGCACGGCGCCCACGCCCCGTTCCCGGGCCAGCCGCACCCCCGCGTTCCCGAAGCGGTTGATCGGGTCGATGCCGACGACCGGGCCGGCCTCTTCGGCCAGCGAGAGCGGCATTCCGCCCCCGCCGCAGCCGGCGTCGAGGATGCGGCCGCGCACCGCCACACCCGCCCGCTCCAGGAACGCGATGACCTTCGCGCTCCGGTAATACTCGAACAGCGCGTAGTCGTATTCGGAACGGAAACGCAGACGCGCGTGCGCCTTGATGGCGCGCTCGTCAATGGCGCGCACGCTTCTCGATCAGGGCGGCGGTGTCGTGGCCCGAAGGTGTTTCCGCGACGGCGAAGGTCATGATGGTGCGCCACCCGGGGCTGGCGTCGAGCACGTCTGTTATCTGGGAGCCCTCGTAGCCGACCTTGGGGTTGGTGTAGGTCAAAATATATCGCACATCGTCACGCTCGTGACGGTCTGCATAGTTGCCGAACTGGTGGCCGATGAAGAGCGGCCTCATCCGGTTCTCCAGCGACAGCCCGTTGGCCAGCTTGCCCTGGACCAGCGTCCCAGGCGGGAGGACGTGCCCGATGGCGACCGACGCGTCGTAATTCTTGTAGGTGCGGTTCATCGCCCACTCGCCAAACTGCATGAGGTTCCAGGCGGCGAACCCGAGCACGAGCGCGGTCGCCACCCGGTCGCTCCACGCCGGGCGGCTCACAACCGCGGCCATCCGCGGCCATCCGGCGACGAGCGCCAGTCCCAGCGCGACGGCACCGGCGGCCCCGAGGCGGACCGCGTGACTCAGCTCGTGCGCGTACACCTCGGCGCGGAACGGCACCCGCGCGATGGCCCCGGCGACAATGTAGGCGCTGTAGAAGATGGCCGGGGCCAGCAGCCACACCATCCGGCGCGGCGCGCGCGCGGCCTGCACCGGCAACAGGCTTCCGCGGACGAGGACGAGGCTCGCCAGGGCCACGAGGGCCGGAATCAGAAACACGAAGCGACGCTCGTTGCCGACGTCGTGCACCAGCAGCTCCAGGCTGCCGACCGCCACCCACAGCAGTAACAGCCGCTCGCCGTCGGGCGCCTGGCGCCAGCGGGCCGCGACGCCCCACGCCCCGAAGAGCCCCAGGCAGAGCACGGCCCACATCCGGCTGAACGTATCGTGAAGAATCGGGAACCACGTGATGCGCTGGAGCACCGACGCCAGATCGTAGGACGGTTTGCGCGTGACGGACATCTGCCAGTTGTAGAAGTGGTAATCGGTCCAGTGCGGGAGTACGAAGAGAGCCGCCACCGCGCCGAACGACACCGCAAGCCCGGCGAGGGTCCACGCCGCGCCTCGGCGCCTCTCGGTACCGCCCTCCCAGAGCCGGATCACCATCGCCAGGCCGAGGGCTCCGATATAGAACGCCGCGGCGGCCTTGGTGAAGAACGCGAGCGTCGCCATCCCCGCCGCGAGCACACCCCAGCGGAACTCACGTTCCGCGCGCATCGAGCAGTACCACGAGGCGACGATGAAGGCGGTCATCAGCGCCTCCATGATCGCCGCGCGGTTGTACATCACGTACACGTAGTTGGTGGCGAGGAGCGCGCCCGCGATGAGTCCCGCGCGCTCGCCCGCCAGGCGCCGTGCGCCGAGCGCGAGCAGCAGGACCGACAGGAATCCGGCGACTTCGCTGACCAGCCGCGCCTGCCGCACACCCACGCCGAACGCGGCAAACGAGGCGTACTCCAGTGCAGTGAACACGGGGGCGATGAACACGGGGTTCCATTCGTCCTGGCGCCATCCGCCGAACAGCGCCTTGTTGCGGGCGTTGTGGACCCACGCCCCTTCGTCGTGCCAGAACACACCGACCGTCGATCGCCACGGCGGATCCGCCGTGGGGAAGAGCGTCCGCAGCGCGAGCGCGATCAGCAGGATGACGGCGAGGCACGACCAGAACCGCCGGTTCGTCATCGGCCGTTGCGCTCCCACGCCTGGAAGCCGCCGATGAACGGCTCCACGGGCCGGTATTCCGAGCGAAGCCAATCGGCGAGCGCGGGCTGCGACATGAAGAACGGGCCGGAATCCGGAACGTCGGGTGACCAGTCGTGCTGCTGCAGGACGATATACGCGGGCCGGCGCCGCTCCAGATCGGCTCGGAGCCCCGCCACGCCGTACCCCGGATCGTCGCGGTTGAAGTCCAGGATCACCGGCCGGCTCCAGAAGAAGCGCGACGCGCTGCGGCGATTCGCATAGACGTACGAGCCGGGGGAGAAGCCGAAGACGTAGACGCTCTCATCCGGCGCCGTGTTGGACGCGAGGAACGCACCGATGTCCATGTTGTCGAGCGCCGAGTACTTGTCGACGTCACGCGCCCCCCCGTAACGGGCCAGGTGCGTCCGCCGATCGATCCGTCCGAGCGCGTACTGCGTATCGTGCCAGACGGTGCGGGCAAGCTTGGGGAACGGATCGTCGCCCACTCTCCACGTGCCGTACGCCACGAGCAGCACGACGGCCCAGCGCCCAAGGACGGGAAGTCGCATCAACGCCGCCGGCGCCGCAACGCCCGCCGCCAGCGCCAGAGCGGGCGAGGCCTGAAGAAAGTACTGCGGCAGCTCCCGGCTGCCATTCATCGCAATCGAAAGGCACGCGATCGCCACCCAGGCGACCGGCAGCCAGAGGACGCGCCGCCGCGCGCCGGCAATCAGCAGGACCGTGCAGCCGAGCCCCCCGACGAACCACAGAGGATCCACTTGCGCGTGCCGGACAGGGAATCGGAGGAGGTAGGTGAGCATGTCCCACCGGCTGGCGTAGGTCTCGCCCGAGTACTGCACGTTGTAGGCAATCGTCGCCTGGTAGAGATCGTTGAGCGCCCCGCCGTGCCAGAGGATGAGCAGGAGCGCCGATGGAATCACGAGCGCGCCAAGGGCGATGCAGGCAAAATCGATCAGGGTCACGCCGGCCGTCAGCGCCAGCGCAATCAGCACGACGGCCCCGTAGAGCCCCGCGTTGTACTTGAGGCTGAAGGCTGCCCCCACCAGCGCGCCAGCGGCGAGCAACCGCAGCGCACCTTCAGCACCCCTGGCCTGGTGAGCAGCCTGGGCACCTCGAACCACCGACAGCGCGATCGCCGCTGTCACCGCAAGCGCGATGAACGTCTCGCACTGCGCCCTGACCCTCACCCCGCCATACCGCGCAAGGCTCGGATCCGACAGCAGCAGGAACAGCACGGCCGACAGGCCGCCAGCGACCGGTCCGCCAAGGCGCGAGCCCAGAGCCCACAGCACGCCCGCGACGAGGGCCGCGGCGGCGAGGTCAGCGGCGGGGACGACGAGATCGCGCGGAGAGGCACTGCGGAGCGCGGCATACACGTAATGGATGCCCGGCGGCTTCTGATCCCAGGCGTCGCGATAGGCGAGGTCGCCGTGCCGGATCCGCTCCCCGACATAAGCGTACAGACCCTGGTCCGGGCCCATCGGCTGCACGAGCGAGGGCAGACGGACGAGCAGAAGCGCGCCGACGAGCGCCAGGAGCAGTCGCGTGGACATCAAGAGAATAGGCGAGCCGAACTGCTTGAATTATAGTGCTGCCGAGCCGATTCCTTGCCCGCGCGCATAGCGACAGCGCCCACGCTCGCCCTCGTGGTGCCCACCTACAACGAACGTGACCGGCTGCCCGAGCTCGTGCGCGCGATCTTTGCCGCCTACGACAACGCCGGCATCGACGGCCAGCTCGTCATCGTCGACGACAACTCGCCGGATGGCACCGGCAAGGTCGCCGACGGCCTCGCCCTCGAATACCCCATCCGCGTCGTCCATCGCGCCGGCAAGCTCGGTCTCGGGACGGCGGTCATCGAAGGCTTCAACGCCGCCGAGGCCGAGATCGTGGGTGTCATCGACGCGGACCTGAGCCACCCGCCGGAGCTCGTGCCGCGCATGCTGGCCGTGATGCAGGCCGAGAAGGCGGATATCGTCATCGGGAGCCGCTACATTCCCGGTGGCGGCACCTCGACATGGGAGCTGTCGCGCGTGCTGATGTCGAAGTTTGCGTGCCTGATGGCGCGCGGGCTGACGCCGGTGCGGGATGCGACGTCGGGATTCTTCCTGATGCGCCGCGATCGCGCCCGGGGTGTGACCATCTCCGCCGGCGGGTTCAAAATCTGCCTCGAGCTGCTGATCCGGAGCGAGCCTCGCCTCGTGATCGAGGTGCCGTACGTTTTCAAGGGACGCACGGTCGGGGAGAGCAAGATGAATTTGAAGGAAGCGACGGGATATCTGCGGCAGTTGCGCGACTTGTACGCGTACCGCCGAAGCCGGCATTCGCCCCGCCCCCGGCACCGCGCGATGGGCCCGGGGCCAGGTCTGTAGTTGCCGCACCACGCGGGGCCAGGTCTGCGTTTGACGCCTTCGTCCGACCGGACCCGCCGTCGTTCACGCATCGGCAGACCTGACTGCGGCGTCCGGAGTCTCGCGCTAGGTGAGCGCCTCCTCCGGCGACCGGCACGTAATCGCCGCGGTTCCGCGCGTGCGCTGCTCGGCATCGCGCGAGACGAGGACGGTGCCGTAGCGAAGCGCGACGGCCACGTAGACCGCATCCGCCCCGCGGAGCCGATGCGTGGCGGCCAGACCGGCCGCCTGCCGCGCCACCGCCGGTGCCATGGTCACGAGCGTCACGTTCGGCAGCGCGGCAATCGCGTCGACATACTCCAGCGCGCCCGTTGTATCGTCGCTTGCCCGCGCCACGGCGGACGCGACTTCCGTGATGAGCAGCGTGGGGACAATGATCGGATCGCCCCGCTCCCGGATCACGCTCAGGATCTGCAGGCTGGCGGCGTGACCCGCTTCGTGCGGATTGAAGGCGTTGACGAAGACACTCGCGTCGACGGTGAATCGCCGCTCGGCGGACCGTGGTGCGCGGGGCTTCGCTTCGGCGGCCCGTTTCGCCACTAGCGCCGTGACTCGGACAGCGCGCGCACGCCGCTGACGCCCGCACGGCACCCGCGTGCAACCCTGCGCCCTGCCGCCATGAACACGGTCCAGGGGGCATCCCCTGGAGCGTCCGCCGCCGGCGGCTCGGCTCCCGGATCCAACGGCAGGATGACGCCCACGGCCGTCCCGCGGTGCGTGATGATGTACGAGGCATGTTCCTCGCGCACCTCGCGCACGATGCGGGCGGCGTGGGTCTTCAGCTCCCGGACTCCCACCGCCTCCCGCTTCGCCGCACCGATCCGTTTCAGCCTGATGTGGTCGCCCATGAGACCACATTAACACCGGCCGGACGCCGGGGTCAAACGTCCGGGGGGGCGTGGGCTAGAGACCGACGGGGCGGGTGACGACGGGTCGCGGCACGCGTGGCGGGTCGGGCACCCTGGCGCCGAAAATGGTGCGGGCGGCGATCTGGCGGAAGATCGCCGGCTTGGTGACCGCGAGCTTCATCACGTCCCCCAGCCGGGCCGAGAGATACGAGGGGCGCATGAAGAAGCGCCGCTTGGCGCGGTTGATCGCGTCCATCACGACGTGCTCGTCCAGCCCGTTGCCCTTCAGCAGGTAGTACGAATACTCCATCCGCGCCCAGTCGTCCTCCACCAGCATGCCGTCCCTGACCACCTTGTCGTAGAGCGCGGTGCCCGGGTAGGGGACCGCCGGATAGAAGTTGGCGAAGTCGGGGTTCAGCTCGATGGCGTAGTCGATCGTGTGCTCGATCGTCGCGAGCGTCTCGCCCGGATACCCGAGGATGAAGAACGCAAAGGATCGGATCCGGGCGTCGCGCATGTTGTCGAGCGCCGTCTGGATCTTCACGCGCTCCAGCTTCTTGACCATGTCCTTCCGGATTTCCTCGGACTCGGTCTCGATCCCCATCGCCAGCATCCAGCACCCGGCCTTGCGCAGGCGGTGCACGAACGCGGGATCGGTCAGGTTGTCGGCGCGCGCGTTGCCGAACCACCGGATCGGCAGGTTCCTCGCGATCAGCTCCTCGCAGAACGCGCTGAAGGTCTTCACGTTCAGAGTTACGGTATCGCCCCAGAGATAGAAGAAGTCGATCCCGAAGTCGCGGTAGCTGCGCTCGATTTCGTCGACGATCGCTTTCGGGCTCCGCTCGCGGAACTTGTGCCCCTGGTGGATCGGGGCGACGCAGAAGTCGCACGAATACGGACAGCCGCGGCTGGTTTCGACGATGACGTAGGAACGGTTGACGAGCGGGAGCGAGTAGGACGAGAGCGGCACCAGGTCCCACGCGGGATACGGCATCCGGGCGAAGCCGCCGTACTGCCCCTGGACGGTGTGCGGGACGATCGTGTTCCCGCCTGCCCCGGGCGAAGTCGAGGGGCGCCGCCAGGTCAGGCTGGGGATCGCGGACAACTCTTCCAGACGCTCGAGGCGCGCGAGCTGCAGCGCCGCGTCTTCCGGCTCCCCCACGAACATCCCGTCCACGTCCGGGGCGCGCGCCATCGACGCGCCTGGCGTCGTCGAGGCATGCGGGCCGAAGCAGAACAGCGGTGCGCCGTAGCGCGCCTTCAGCTTGGCCATGGCGGCGACGTCCACGTCGAGCGTGGGGGTCGTGCTGGGGAAGAGGATGAGCGTGGGCTCGAAGCCTTCCCGATCGAGCCGTCCGATGAGGTCTTCGGCCGTGCGCCGCTCGGCGGTGAGATCCACCAGGCGGACCTCGCAGCCGACCTCGCGCAGCAGGGACGCGATCAGCGCCAGGGTGTAGGGCGGCTTGGTCGTCCCGAGGACCTCTTCGCGCTCCTGGCACCGTCCCTGGCGCGTGAAGGCGACGCCGTTGACGAGCGGGGGGTTGACGAGGAGGGTCTTCTGTCCGATCACGTGTGCACGACCGTCACCGGAATCGCGCGGCGCCGCGGCAGGTCGGCGGTCGCGACGGCGGGCACCGGTGACAGCTCCACCTTGCAGCATCGGCGGCAGACCGGAAAGATCCCGTGCTCGAGCAGCCGCCGGCGCATGTCGACGTAGCGCTCGCCGTTCCACACTTCCTCGAGCGTGGACACGGTCAGGTCACCGACTTCGATGCGGATGAACGGACAGAAGAACACCTTGCCCGAGAACGACACGCGCGCGTGCAGGAAGGGGTACAGGCAGCGTCCTTCCAGCTTCGTCCCGGGCGTGTAGTAGCTGTCCATCAGCTGCGTGTGCACCTTCGGCCGGAAGTCGAACAGGATGTTGCGGTCCTTGCATTTCTGCGCGAGGGCGGTGACTTTTCGCCGGACCTGCGCCACGTCGAGGCCCGGATCGGGCGTCACGAACGTCGCGATCACCGACGCGTCTTTCCCGCCGATGATCTTCACCGTTTCCGCCACTTCCTCGGGCGTGCTGAACATCAGATGGTTCAACCCGATCGCGTCGATGCCGAGCTGCCCGGCGACGTCGACCATCTGGTCCAGCGCGTCGAGGCTCTCGTGCGTCACCGTGGTGTTGATGCTCACCCGCAGGGGGGCGCCCTTGCGTGCCGCCGCGCTCTGCAGGCGCCTGAGTCCCTCGGTCGTCCGCTCGAAGGTGCCCGCGAGCCCGCGCGCCGCATCGTGCAGCTCCTTGGGCCCGTCGACCGAGACGCTGATGTGCTTCAGGAATCCCTTCGCCGCGAGCTCCGCCAGCGCCTCCGCGCGTTCCTCCGTGATGATCGTGCCGTTGGTCGTCAGGTAGCCGGCGGCGTAGCCTTTCTCGCGGAAGAGGTCGAGTACGGACAGGATGTCCTTGCGCATGAAGATCTCGCCGCCGGTCAGGCTGATCTGGAAGCCCTTCTGTTCAGGAAAGGCTTTGGAGAGTGCCTCGACCGTGAGCTCCTGCCGCCACTCGCCTTCGAGGTTGAGCAGGTCTCCCACGTAGCAGAACTCACAGTGCAGGTTGCACCGCATCGTCGCCTCGTAGACCGCGCCCATCGGCAGGCGGTCGGCGCGTCCCGTGCCTTCGTCGAGGAAGCGCTGGATCCGACCCTGATACCGGTGGCTCCGGTAACGCGCCCAGGCGTGGCGGGCGAGCGGCATGGACCGGGCCGTTCTCTTGAGGCGCTCGCGCAGTTTACGAACCAGGACCATCTGCGAGATCTCCACGACCGGATCGGGACGCTCGGGCGCCCCCGGGGATCCGGGCACTGCGGTTGTGCTGGAAAGGCTCAGCCGGGCCGTCCCGTCGTCGGCGGCGGCGTGTGAATACGGTGAGAACGGCAATACGCCGGCCCGAGGCGGTCAGGGCCGTCAGGTGCGTCATCGTTGCTGGGCCACGCCATTGTACCGTTTCGGGACGACGAACGCCACGTGTTCCCGCGGTCGCGGCGCCAGGCTCCTTGCCGGCGCGACGGCGGATCACTCGGGCACTCCGATGTCGGTGGCGACGATCTCGCCCGCCATCTCCGTGCTGTCCGGCGCGCGGTTGGTCGCCGCGACCGGGGCGCTTCCCCGCCGGATCGCCCGGAGGCGGCGCAGCTCCTCCGGGTGGAAGAAGCCGGTCGCCGCAAGCAGCCCGACGAACACGCCGATGACGATTGCGCCGCGGATCACGAGGTCGGGCACCGGCGCGAGCGCCGACCGCGGATCGGCGGCGAGCTGCATCGAGGGCACCATGCGCGCCACGCCGTTCGCCACGATGCCGGCCAGGCACACCCGGACGATCCGTCCCCACTCATAGGCGATGGGGTAGACGCGCTGCGAGAACACGTAGCCGAGCGCCGCCTGCACGGAGTAGGCGGCGCCGTTGGCCCATGCGGCCCCGACGATCCCGTAGCGCGGAATCAGCAGAAAGTTGAGCGCGATGTTGGCGGCCGCCGCGGTGATGGTCGCGACAGGATAGTACTGCGTACGCCTGGTGATGTTGAGGCCGATCGAGGTCAGGAGGTAGAAGCCCTGGAGGAATACGCCGATCGCGGTCCATGTGATCACGGTGGCCACGTCGTTCCATCGGGGGTCGTCGGGCGCGAGCAGGCGGCCGTGGGTCATCGCTTCCGCGGCAAACCGGCCGACGGCGGACAAACCCGCGGTCAGGAGGGCCAGGACCGCGACCGCGTAGGTCGTCACGGTGCGGAAGATCTTCGGCGCGTCCGGATCGCGGATGGTCGCGTAGTAAAACGGGGCCCATGCCGATTCGAATGCGCTGAGGAACAGTTTCTGGGTCAGCCCGAATGACACCGCCATCCCGTAGATGCCGACGTTGTCGAGCGTCGCGTAGAACGTCAGGATGAACTTGTCCCCGACGGCGATGACCTGCTGCGCTGCAGCGTGCGGCACGCGAGGGAGCCCGAAGGCGAGCGCGTCGCGCAGGACCGCTGTCGAGAACATCGGCCGGATCAGCGGCGCGAACCACCGCACGAGCAGTCCCATGACCGCCAGCGTCACGAGCAGGTCCGCGAGGTACAGGCCCGACACGCCCAGCTGCAGCTCCATCACGAGCACCAGGCGCACCACGATCGTCAGGACCGACCGCAGCAGCGTCAGCAGGCTGAACGTCAGCGTGCGGCGCTCCATGCGAAGCACGTGGAAGGGGATGAACGTGAAGCCGATCAGGAAGGTGTTCACCACCATCAGCCGGAGCGCCGTCGTGTGGGTCCGGCTGCCGAGCAGTGTCTCCGACAGCGCGGGCGCCATGACGAGCAGCGTCAGGGCGATCACGCCGTCCAGGACCAGGAGGAAAAACAGGATCGTGCTCGCGAGGCGGCGTTTCCCGTCCTGGCCGCCGGCGTCGTAGAAAAACCGCATGAACGAACCGTCGAGGCCGAACCGGAATGCGATTTTCGCGACGACTTCCAGCCCACCGAGGATGCTGATGACCCCGTAGTCCTCCGCGCTGAAGTAGGTGACGTAGACGCCCAGGAGCAGGAAGTTGACGATCGAGACGGCGACGTCGCCGAGGCCGTAGACGGTGACGTTCTTCGAGAGCTCGCGAATCTTCGGGAACACTACGGCTTGCGGAAGGTGAGCAGGTTCAGGAAGCACCAGCCGGGGATCGGGAGCAGGCGCGTCAGCGCGCGGTGGAGCGGCGCGAGCGCCTGCGGATGGCGGCGTATCAGGTGCGTGAGCACCGGAACCGTGGGAAAGATTCCGTGGCGTCCCACCAGCGCGAAGCCGGCGCGGCGCCCGAGCTGCAGGAACTCTCCGACGGGCCGATCGCCCGGGTGCTTGTACTCAGAGGCGGTCCGGATCAGCCGCCCGCGCAGCAGGAACTGGATGCGCGACTGCAGGTGCGCCAGATTGGGCACCGACACCAGGACCTCGCCGCCGGGCCGCAGGACGCGAAAGAGCTCTGCGAACGCGCGCGGCTGCTCCTCGAACGCCAAATGTTCCAGCACATCGAGGCACAGCGCGCGATCGAACGACGCGTCGGGGAAGGGCAGCGCCGTCACCGACCCGTGCGTGACCCGCGCCGACGAGTAGTTCGCGTCGACGCCGGTGATGTCGAGACGGCTGGCGTACTCCTCGACCAGCACGCCTTCCCCGCAGCCCGCGTCCAGCACCCGCGAGGCGCGCGGCAGCGCATTCAAATAGCGGCGGACCGCGTCGAGCTTGGCGATGTAGGTCGGGTAGTAGTTCCAGGACGGATCGGGTGTGCGGTGGTAGTCCCCGCGCGCCGCGTACTCACCGCGGCGCACCATGGGCGGGCTGGGCCTCGGCCGGATTGTACTAGGCCTACGGCCGGGGCCGAAGACCTAAGGCCTTAGGCTTTGGCTTTGGGCGCCGTGCGCTACGTGATCGGCGATCCCGTGTACGCCTACGGAACCCAGGCGCGCGAACCCGGCCAGCCAGAGCAGGGCGAGACCCGCACGATCAGCGTGCTGGAATTCGAAGGCGAGACCCGTGCGGTCCTGAAGTGTTTCCACAAGAACCGTGCCGGCGATCCGCGCGCGGAATTCCGCATCGACGGCACCGAAGGCAGCATCCGCGGCACGATTGGCCTCATGTACGACTACCCGCGCGGCCGCGCCGACACACTCGAACTTAATTCACGCGTACTGCTCACGGACGGGTGGC
>JANOJK010000335.1:0-9922 GCA_031408165.1 Acidobacteriota bacterium
CGGGTCAGGTCGCGGACGACAATCGCCTGGCCGGCAGGGGCGGACGGCGGGTCAGTCACCGGGCCTGAGACGCGGGAAGGCGGGAGACCCGGACTATCGTCCAAGGGCCCGCTCCAGGCGCGCTTGCGCGAGGCGTACGCCAGCGACGGCGCGCGCGCGGTCGAGGTCCGCCTGCAGGCGCGCCACCTGCGCGTCGAGCACGTCGGTCCCGGTCGCGACGCCTGCCGAGTACCGCTCGTTCACCACGCGCTCGGCCTCCGTGGCGGCCCGGATGCCCTCGTCCGCCGCGGTGACGGCCTCCCGGCTCGCGTCGAGCTCCAGCACCCGCGCCCGCACCTCGAAGGTGACCTGGCGGTCGAAGTCCTCGACGCGGGTCTGCAGCGCCGTGGCGCCGGCGCGCGCCTCTCCCCGTTCCGCCGCGCGGCGTCCGCCGTCCCACAGCGTCCAGGTCACGTTGATGCCCGCGTCCCAGGACGTCTGCCACTCGCCGCGCCGTGGAAAGACGCGGGGATTGGGACGGGCGTAGTCGTAGCCGGCGCCCAGGGCGATCTGCGGCCGCGCCGACGCGGCGACGGCGTCCGCACGCGAATCGGCGGCGGCCACGCGCTGCCCCAGCGCCTGCCGCTCCGGACGGGCCTTGATGGCCGCCGCCACCAGGTCCGCCACGGCCGCGGACGATGACGAGGGAGCCGGGTCCGGGTCCGCCGCGCCGGCCGCCGTCGCGGTGTCGTTGCCGGTGAGGCGGCGAAGATCGCTCTCGGCGATCCCTCGCTGGGCGGCGGCCTCGAGCGCCAGCAGGCGCTGGTGCGAGGCGTGTGCCTCCGCGGACGACACGTCATTGGGCGGGACGAGGCCGGAGGCCAGGCGCGCGCGGACGTCCTTCACGTGCACCATCACGACCGCGAGCGAGCGCCGGAGGACGGTCTCGGTCTCGCGCGCCGTCACGACGGCCCAGAAGGCGCGGGCGATCTCGAGCCGCAGGTCGGCGCGGGCCGCGTCGAGATCCTTCCCGATGGCGCCGCGCTCGGCGCGCGCCGCGCGCTCCAGCGCGCCGGTGCGTCCGCCGGTGTAGATCGGCCACTGCAGATCGAGCCGCGCGCGCGCGTTGTCGGGGATGTCTGGATAGACGATCTGCGGCGGGCGGCCCGGCGCCGCGATGACGAACTCTTCCACGTGGTTGGTGCGGAGGTAGCTTCCCTGCGCCGAGACGAGCGGGCGATCGGCGGCGCGGCGCCCCGCGACGGCGAAATCTGCCGCCTCCGCCCGCGCCTCGAGCTCCGCAAGCCGGCGGCTGTTGGCAAGACCTTCGGCAATCGCCGCGTCAAGTGTCAGCGGCGTCATCTGGGCGTGAGCCGCGCCCGGGATCGTCAGCATCACAACGAGGACGAGTAAGAGCCAGTTCATGGGCGATGTCCTGTAATCAAATCAATGAAGACGTCTTCGAGCGACGCGGCGATGGGGCGGATGCTCACACCGGTGGTCCCCGCCGCGCGAAGGTCGGCCTCGATCGCGGCGCTCACGGCCGCCTGCCCGCCGGGCCGCACCCGTACGTGCGCGCGGTCGCCGAACGGCTGAACGTCCTCGACGCCTGGCACGCGTGCGATGCGCTCGGCGGCTGGCCTGGCCCCCTCGGTCACGACCTCGAGGAGCTGGCCGTCCATGACGGCCTGCAGGCGCGACGGCGCGTCGAGCGCGAGCAGGCGCCCTTCGTGGAGCAGCGCCACACGCGCGCAGCGCTCCGCCTCGTCCAGGTACGGCGTCGCCATCACGATCGTCAGCCCCCTCGAGAGGAATTCCGACAGCAGCTTCCAGAACTCGCGCCGCGACACCGGATCGACACCGGTCGTGGGCTCGTCGAGGAGCAGCAGGCGCGGCTCGTGGACGAGCGTGCAGGCCAGCGCGAGCTTCTGCTTCATGCCTCCCGAGAGCCGGTCGGCCCTCCGCGAGCGGAAGGGGGTGAGCTGGGTCATATCGAGCAGCCGGTCGCGCGCAGCGCCGTAGCGCTTCACGCCGTGGATCTCGGCGAAGAAGGCGATGTTCTCGTCGATGGTGAGGTCGCCGTACAGGCTGAAGCGCTGCGACAGGTAGCCGACCTCGCCGGTGATGGCGCGGTGTGCTGCGACCGGATCGCGCCCGAAGACGGTCATCCGCCCGGCGTCGGGCCGCAGCAGCCCGCAGGCGAGGCGAATCGCCGTCGTTTTGCCGGCGCCGTCCGGGCCGATGAGACCGAACATCTCCCCGGCCCGGACCTCCAGGGTCAGCGTCTCGAGGGCGGTGACGCTGCCGTAACGGCGCGTGACGTCCTCGAAGCGGACCGCAGTCATTGCCCGCCCGCCACCGGCTGGAGCTCGGCTTCGATCGGCATGCCGGGCTTCAGCACGCCGTCCTTGTTGTCGGCGGTCACCTTCACGCGGTAGACCAGCTTCGACCGCTCGTCCGCGGTCTGGACGTTCCTTGGCGTGAACTCCGCTTTCGGCGAGATGAAGGTGATCGTCCCGTTCAGCCGCTGGCCCGCGTCGGTGACGAGCGTGGCAGACTGGCCGATCTTCAAGCGCGGCACGAGCCGCTCGTCGACATAGACGTTCGCCCACGCGTGATCGAGGTCAGTAATCACGACGACCGCGGCGCGCGGCTGGGCCATCTCGCCGGTGTCGAGAAGCTTGGCCGTCACGACGCCGCCGACCGGCGCTTTCACGACCGCGTCCGCCGCACTCTTCTGCAGCGTCGCGATCTGCGCGTCGGTGGCGGACAGGCGCGCGCGCGCCGCGTCGATCTCCTGCGGTCGGGCGCCCGATCGCAGCCTCGCCACCGCTTCGGCGGCGGCCTGCGCCCGGTCCTGCGCGCCGCGCACGCGGGCGGCCGCCACGTCCCGCCTCGTTGCCGCGTCATCCCGCTGCTTGACGGAGCCCGCGTTGACGCGCAGCAGCTTCTCGAAGCGCTCGAGGTCCGCGGCCGCGGCGCCACTCTCCGCCTGCGCCGCCCGGACGTCCGCCTGCGCCGACTGCGCCTGGGCCACGGCCTGCCGGATGTCCTCCGGGCGGGCGCCCGCGCGCACCAGCCCGAGTTGCGCCTCCGCCTGCTCGCGTTCCGCGCCGGCACGACGCAGCGCCAGGTCGGTGTCGGACGTGTCGATCCGCGCAATGACGTCGCCCGCCGACACGCGGTCTCCCTCGGCGACCCTCACCTCGAGCAGCCGTCCGCCGACCTCTCCGGCCACGCGCACTTCCGTCGCCTCGATGTAGCCGGTGGCGCGGTTCGCGGGCACCGCCGCGCCGCGGGTGCAGGCCCCGGTCACCAGCAACATCACCACGACGGCCCACGGCCCGGCACGACGGTGACGAAGATCACAACGCCCGGTCACGACGGCCCACGGCCCGGCACGAAGACCACGAAGATCACAAAGATCACGAAGATCTTCAGGGCCCTTTGTGGGCTCTGTGAAAAAAACCGTGGCGGGTCTCGTCATGTGATCTTCCCTTCGAGTTGCGCGAGCGTGAGGCGTTGAATGTGCGCGACCACCATGTCGATCGACACCGAGGACACCCCCTGGACGCCCGCGCGCGCGATCTTCCGGCGCAGCGGCGCGGTGGCCAGGAAGAACATCAACGGCGCGATGATTCCCCCCTGGACGAGCAGCGGATGCGTCGGCTGGAAGCGGCCGGCGCGCACCCCCTCCGCGATGATGCCGCCCAGGGCGCCGAGGACTTCGCGGACGTAGCCGAGCGTGACCGCGTCCACGTGCTCGGCCCCTTCGGCGATCTCCCGCAGCCAGATGGGCGGAAAGTGCGGCCGCGCTTCCGCCTCCTGCACGATGGCGGCAACGTAGGCGCGAATCTTGTCCTCGGGTGACAGGCCGGAGGCGGCAACGGCCGCGACGCGACGGCGCACGGCGTCGAACATGTCGCGCAGGATTTCGCGGTAGAGCGCGGCCTTGCTCTTGAAGTGGTAGTAGATCATCGCCTTGTTCAGGCGCGCCGCGCGGGCGATGCGGTCGACGTGGGCCCCGGCGTAGCCGCGGGCGGCGAATTCCACGGCGGCCGCGGCAAAGACGCGGTCCCGGGACACCAGCGCCGGGGACTTGGGGCGGGCCATGGAATTAACTAACTGGATAGTTAACTAATTGCCGCCCGCCTGTCAACCCCCGCGCGCCGCAGGCTTCCACTAAGGCGCGAAGGCACCAAGGCACGAAGTGGTTATGACACTGCCTGTCTTCGTGTCTTGGTGTCTTCGTGTCTTCGTGAGGGTGCCGTGTGGCCGTCGGGCGGCTCAGAGCAGTTGCGACAACCGCGCGTAGCCCGCCCGGCTCACCGGCAGGCGCGTGCCGTCGCGCAGGATCGCCATGCGGCTGTCTTTCGCATACAGCTCCACCTTCGAGATCCGATCGATGTTGAGGATGAAGGAGCGGTGAATCCGGACGAATCGCGCAGGGTCGAGCGTCTCCTCCACCGCCGACAGCGTCTGGTCCTTGAGGTACTGCTTCCCTTCCGACTTGAAGGCCACGTAATCGTCCTGGGCCTCGACGTAGTCGATCTTGTCCACCGTCAGGACGTGAACGTTCGCGCCGTCGCGGATGAGCACCCGGCCCGCCGGCCCGCTCCGCGGCCTCGCGTCCCTGATGATCTGCTCGACGTCGCCCATCGGGGCCGCGCTCTTTCCGCGCAGGCGCTCCCGCGCGCGCCCGATCGCTTCCTGAAAGCGCTCCGCGCTGAACGGCTTGAGCAGGTAATCGACCGCGTGCACCTCGAACGCCTTCAACGCGTACTGGTCGTAGGCCGTGATGAAGATGACGGCCTGATCGCGGCCGAGCAGTTCGAGCACTTCGAAACCGTCCAGCTTGGGCATCTGCACGTCGAGCAGCACCAGGTCCGGCTTCAGCTCCGACACGGCCTTCACCGCTTCGAACCCGTTCGCGCAGTCCGCCACGATCTCGACGTCGGCGTCGGCCGCCGCGTACTCCCGCACCACCGCGCGCGCGAGCGCCTCGTCGTCCACGATTACGATGCGAAGAGGTGTGAGGGTCACGATCCGTCGCCTTCCCCTGAAAGAGGCAGCTCCACTTTGACGATGAAGCGCCCCCCGGTTTCCTCCGCCTGCAGGAATGCGTCACTGCCGTACGCGCTCTCGAGTCGCTGGCGCACGTTGCGCAGTCCGAGACCCGTCCCGCGTCCCGCCGGACGATCCGCGTCGCACGGATTATCGACGGTCACCACCAGCGACGCCATCCGCCGCACGGCGCGGATCCGTACGGTGCCCCCCGCCAGGAGGTGCGCGACGCCGTGGGTGACCGCGTTTTCCACGAGCGGCTGCAGGAGGAGGGGCGGCACCTCGCACGCCCCGGCGCCGCCGGCCTCGACGTCGACCCGCAGGCGATCGCCGAACCGCACCTGCTCGACCGCGAGGAACCGGCACGCCAGCGCCAGCTCGCTCGACAAGGGGATCCGCGTGCGGGCACCGAGCGCCAGCGTCTCCCGGAGGAAGTCGGCGAGCAGCAGGCACATCCGTCGCGCCGCCGCCGGGTCCACCGTCGTCAGCGCGCTGATCGACTGCAGGCTGTTGAACAGGAAGTGCGGATCGATCTGGGCGCGCAGCGCCCGCAGTTCCGCTTCGCGCGCGAGCACCTGGAGCTCCAGGCCGCGCCGCTCGGCAGCGCGCGAGACGTTGAACGCGGCGGCCAGGTAGCTGGCCGCCATCGCGAGCAGGTAGAGCAGAAAGCCGAACCCGAAGAGCGTGGGCGCCGCGGCGCGGAACGCCGACGGCACGTCGGCCCATGGCCCCGACGCGCCGATCAGCCCGAGCCAGCCGCGCGCAATCAGGAGCCACACCGCGCTCGACAGAAACGACGAGGCGACCGCCGTCACGCCGACGCGCAGCGCCCCCACGCGGTCGACCGGCGATCCGCCCGTCACGTACCACGCGGACAGGCTCAGGAAGGCGTAGGCGACCGCCAGCGGGACCGCCACGCCGAGCGACTCCACCCAGCCGAACACTCCCTGCAGCGCGAGAAGCGCCGCGAGCAATGCGCCCAGCGGCAGCCAGATCGCGATGTACGCCGCGAGCCGGCCGGGCTGGGCCAGTATCGGATGCATGCGGGATCAGTCCCGCCGATCCTGGACCTTCAGGGGACTGTTCTTGACCACGATCCCCCCCATGAGGACGAGCCCGCGCACGACGAGCCGCTTCTCCGGCAGCGTCTGGGGCGCGTGCGTCTTGTCCTCGACGCCGCCCATCAACGGCAGCACGCGCGTGATGACGGTCCAGTCCTCCGGAACCTTGATGTCGATACCGCCCCACATCGCGAACACGTCGATGGTGGCGGGCGCGCCCGCGGGAATCGAGGCCTGGCGCAGATCGATTTCCACGCCGCCCATGACCGCCGTGAGATCCGCGCCCTGGAAGGCCTGCGAGTTGCTGCGCCGGGCGACGCCACCCATGATGGCGAGGGCGCTGAAGTGCCCCTGGCCGTCCGCGGGGCGGTCGCGCCGGGTGCCGCCGAACCCGCGCCAGACCATGTACCCGCCCAGGATCACCAGCAGCAGTGGCAGGAGCTCGCGCGCATCGATCGTGATGTAGATGACGTTCTCGAGCAGCATCCACGATCCGATCGCGAGGAAGACGACCCCGCCAAACCAGCCGTGTCCGTCCCGACGGGCGTGCCACAGCTTCAGCAGCCCGACCATGACCAGCCCCACCGGCCAGTACCGCAGGACATCGCCGGCGCGTATGATGTCGAGATTGTCGAGGGTGAACAGGACGCCCACCACGATGATGAGGAATCCGACGAGGACCTGCGCGGTCAGACGGGGACGCCCTGGGGGCGCCGGGGAATCGAGGGGAAAGGTCATCGCAGGCCTCGAGTCATGATCATGCCGCCGGTGAGAATGATGAGCAGCGGCCAGGATGTGGCGAACGTCAGCCCGAACACGTGGGTCTGCGACGCCAACAGCCAGGCCCCGACGCCGATCAGGTAGAACCCCCCGGTCGGGCTCCGGCGGCGGCCGCGCCGCTGCCCGCGTCGTTCGTCGTCGCCGCACGCGATGCGATCGCTCAGCAGCGTCGACACCCCGATGGAAATCAGGACGAGCGGCGCCACGAGGCGGCCCATCCTGATGTCGGCCACGCCCGTCGTGTCGAGCAGCATACCGGCGCCGAGCACGAGAAGAATGACGCCGGCCGCGATGGCGCCCGGCCGTATCGAGCGGGGGTTGCCTTGTTCCATTTCCATGACGGGAACCACTCCTACAGATATCGCAACAACGCGTGCAGCCAGCCGCCAAGCTCCGCCGCGACCGCCCGCGCGACCGCGCCGTATTCGTGCCGCGCCACCGCGGACGCGACCTCCGCGGGCTGGGTGAGCACCAGCGACATCATGGCGGTTGCGGCCACGGCGCTCGCGAGCCCGACAACGGCGTTCAATTGAAGTGCGGCTTTCACGGTCATACGTGCGTTCCTCTCATGGTGAGACTACGCAGCCATGCGAGCCGGAGCCCGTGCTTTCCGGCGAACGCCGTCGGGGCGGCGGTAAACGACGCCGGCGTCGGATTTCGACCGACACAACCAATGGGGGGGAAGGAGAAGTCGAGGAAAGCGCGAGAGCGGGGCCTGTCCGGCCCCGGCCTCATCTATTCGAGGTGGGCGGCAACCCGGCATCGCGCCGGGCCCGTTCGAGTTCTGCCAGTGCGTCCAGCACTTCCTTGCGCGCCGCGTTGCGCTCTCGATCGGTGAGCGCGGAGCGGAACTTCTGGATGGCGTGTTTCAGCGCCCACGTCTCCGCCAGCGTGAGCGCCGCCGCCTGGAGCAGCCCCGTGCCCGTGAATCCTCCGAAAGACTGAAAGACCTGCGGCGTGACCTTGTTCATGAAGTCCTGGTGCGTCATGCCCCCGTAAGGCGTCGGGCCGATCCAGAACTTCTCGCCAAGGAGGTCTTCGAGCGTCGGCTTGCGGCCGAATACTTCCAGGCGGAAGACCGGGTTCTGCTCCTTGAGCTCAATCGCCGGCTTGTTGGACAGGGCGCGCTGAATGCGATCGAGCGAGACCGGGAGTTCGTCGCTCGAGGACGGCGGTGCACTCTGCTGCGGCCCGGCCAGAAGGAGCGTGCAAACCAGAAGAGCTGCCGGCATATGCATATGAAGGTTAAGACGACGCAAACGGCGTTCCGGTCGATTCCCGGGAACACCCCTGGCCGCGTGGCCACTGCCCAGCCGTGGGACCGAGACCGTTCAGGACCGGACACACCCCCGCGCGCGCCGGTGATCCAGCGTACGTTGCAACAGTCACTGCGGCAAGCACTTAACCGTGAAGGGGCGATCCGGCATATGGTTCGCTCTGTGCCCCCTCCATGACGATCCTGTGGAACGACCTCCGCTACGCCGCGCGGCTGCTGATCAAGACGCCGGCGTTCACCATTGTTGCCGTTGCGACTCTGGCGCTCGGGATCGGGGCCAACACCGCCATCTTCAGCGTGGTCAACGCCACGCTCCTCAACCCGCTCCCCTATCCGGAGTCGGATCGCCTGGTGGTCGTGTCGAGCACGGTCCAGCGCGACACGATCGAGCGCCGGGCGTTTTCTCATGCCGACTATCGAGACATCCGCGATCGGCAGACCTCGTTCGACGGCATGGCCGCGTGGTCGAGTGAAGCATTCACCCTTTCGTCCCCGGAGGCACCCGCGCGTCAGGTCCGGGGGGAGCTCGCGTCTGCCGGGTACTTCGAGATGCTCGGCGCGACCCCGATCGCCGGCCGGGTCTTCACGAAGTCGGAGGACGAGGAGCGCGACGCGCACGCCGTCGCGCTCGTGTCCCACGCCTTCTGGCAGCGCGAGCTCGGCGGCGGCACCGACGCCGTGGGCCGGAGTCTCACGCTCAACGCCAGGACGTTTGCGGTCGTCGGTGTGCTTCCGCAGGGCTTCACCGGGCTGGATGGCAGCAGCGACGTCTGGGTGCCGATGGGCATGCTCGCCCTCACCCAGTCCGCCAGGTTCTACGACCAGCGCGGCGCGCGGTGGCACAACGTCGTCGCGCGTCTGAAGCCCGGCGTGTCGCTGCAACAGGCGACCGCCGACGTGGCGACGATCGCCCGGCAGCTGGAACAGGCGCATCGCGATACGAACACGGGCTACAGCGCCGCCGCGTTCAGCCTGAAGGAAGAAACCGTCGGTCAGCTCCGGCCGCTGCTGCTCACCATGCTGGCGGCCGTCGGGTTCGTGCTGCTCATTGCGTGCGTGAACCTCGCGAACCTGATGCTGGCGCGCGCGTCTTCGCGACAGCGCGAGACGGCGATCCGCGCCGCACTCGGCGCCGATCGGCGCCGCCTGGCCCGGCAGTTCGTCGCCGAGGGGACGCTCCTCAGCTTTCTCGGCGCGGCGGCCGGCCTGCTGCTGGCGGTGTGGCTGGTGGATGGGATCGCGGCGCTGGCGCCGGCCGGCCTTCCGAGCTTCGTGACGCCCCGCCTGGACTGGCGCGTCCTCGCCTTCCTCGCCCTCGTCACCGGCGGCGCGGGGCTGCTCCTGGGGCTGCTGCCGGCCTGGCAGGGCTCGCGCGCCGACCTGAACGACGTCCTCAAGGACAGCTCCCGCGGCACCTCCGGCGGCGCGGCGCGGGCTCGCATGCGCTCGGTGCTCGTGGTCGCGGAAGTGGCGCTGTCGCTCGTCCTTCTGGCAGGCGCCGGGCTGATGGTCCGCAGCTTCCTGAACATGCAGCACATCGACGTCGGTTTTCGCGCGGACCAGGCGTTGACGATGCGCTTCACGATCCCGCAGAAGATCGCGGCCGCACAGATCCCTCAGACTGCAGACGCACTGCTCGCCCGAATCAGGGCGGTGCCCGGGGTCCGGCACGCCGCGGTCGGCACCGACGCCCCATTCACTGGCGGGTCGAGCGCGACGATCGTCCTCCCCGACAGAGTGGAGGCCGGCGCGCCCGACCTGG
>JANOJK010000347.1:0-1796 GCA_031408165.1 Acidobacteriota bacterium
CCCTCATCCTGAATCCTGAATCCTGAATCCTGGATCCTCGATCATGGATCCTCGATCCTCGATCCTTCGATCCTTCGATCCTTCGATCCTTCGATCCTTCGATCCTTCGATCCTAGAACCAACGGGTAATCGTCACCTTCTTGTCGGTGTAGAACTCGAAGGCGTCGCGGCCGTGGACCTTCAGGTCTCCGAAGAAGCTGTCGCGCGAGCCGCCAAACGGGAAGTATGCCATCGGCGCGGCCACGCCGATGTTCACGCCCACCATCGACGCCGTCGCCCGGCGCGCGAACTCGCGGGCGCTCTTGCCGGACGAGGTGAAGATCGACGTCGCGTTGGCGTTGGGGTGGGACTCCATCAGCGCGATCGCCTCGTCCAGCGACTTCACGCCGTGGATCGCGGCCACCGGGCCGAAGATCTCCTCGTGGCCGATGGACATTTTCGGCGACACCTCGTCGAACACCGTCGGGCCCAGGAAGAAGCCGTTGTCGCGGTCCGCGACCTTCACGCCGCGACCGTCGAGGACCAGCTTCGCCCCTTCGTGTACCCCCTTGTCGATGTAGGACTTGACGCGCTCGCGGTGCGAGCTGCTGATGACGGGACCCATCTGCACGCCGGCCTCCATGCCGTCGCCGACCTTCAGGCTGCGCGCGGCCTCGACCAGCCGATCGCGCGCCTCTTTGTGCGCCTCGCCGACCGGGACGAGGACGCTGCCCGCGAGGCAGCGTTCGCCGGCGCAACCGTAGAAGGATTCCGTGATGATGTCGATCGACTTCTCGAAGTTGGCGTCGGGCATCACGATGATGAAGTTCTTGGCCCCGCCAAGCGCCTGCACGCGCTTGCCCGCGTGCGTGCCGCGCTGGTACACGGCCCGCGCGACCGGGGTCGATCCCACAAACGACACCGCGCGGATGCCCGGGTGGTCGCAGATCCCTTCGACGATCTCGCGCCCGCCGTTCACCATGCTGATGACGCCGGGCGGGATATCGCACTGTTCGAGCAGCCGGACCATCGCCCGTGTCGAGAGCGGCACCTGCTCCGAGGGCTTCACGATGATGCAGTTGCCGGTCGCCACCGCAAAAGGCAGGAACTAGAGCGGCACCATCGCCGGGAAGTTGTACGGGGTGATCGCGGCGACGACGCCGAGCGGCTGGCGGAAGACGGTCGAGTCGACGTTGGTTGCGATCTGTTCGAGGCCGTAGCCCATCATCAGCGACGGGGCGCCGCACGCCACCTCGACGCACTCGATGCCGCGCCGCACGCTGCCGCGCGACTCGTCGATCGTCTTGCCGTGCTCGGTGGTGACGGTCCGGGCGATCTCCTCGAAGTGCTGCTCGAGGAGCTGCACGAACCGGAACATCGACCGGGCCCGCACGACGACGGGCGTGTCGCGCCAGGCGGGGAAGACCTTCGCGGCCGCCTGCACGGCGGCGTCCAGATCCGCTCTCGTCGAGAGCGGCGTCTTCGCGATCACGGACCCGACCGCCGGGTTGTGGACGTCCACGAACTCCCCGGTCTGCGCGGGGATCCACTTGCCACCGACGAAGTTATGCAGGACTTCCGCTTGTGCGCTCATACGAGGTCGATTATACGTCCCCGTATCGGCCACGTAGCCGAAACGGCCAAACGGTCTCATCACAAAGACCACTAAGACCACGAAGTCGTTCATGACCGACCGGTCACCCCCGTGGCATGAAAAAAAGGGTAGCCTCTCCGCGCGGTCGGGCGACGTCGCTGGTGATTGGTACCAGGAAGTCCGCACCAAGTCTGCCGCGGGAGCGTTGGGGAACCCCGTATTG
>JANOJK010000367.1:0-4632 GCA_031408165.1 Acidobacteriota bacterium
TTACCCTCGCCGTCGTGCTCACGCTGGCGCCGGCCGCGGCGCAACAGCCGCCGCCGCAGCGCGCGGCCGGCACCCTGCGGGAAGGGGTCAACGCCGTGCTCGTGGACGTCGTCGTTCGCGACAAGCGCGGGCAGCCCGTCCACGACCTGACCGAGGCGGACTTCGAAGTGGTCGAAGATGGGGTGACGCAGAGGATCGGGTCGTTTACGCCGGTGTTCGAGGGCGCGGGTCTGCGCCAGTCCACCACCGTGCCCATGACTCCGCCTGCCGGCGGCACCGCCGGCGCGGCCGCGGCGACAGCGGCACCGGGAGGAACGGCCGCGCCGACGTACGGCGGCCCTGTCGTGACGGCGCTCGTGTTCGATCGCCTCAATCCCGAAGCCCGCCGCCTCGCCGTCCAGGCGGCCCAGAACTATCTCGGCAACCAGACCGAGACGCCGAGCTACATCGGTATTTTCGGCGTGGATTTGTCGCTGACCGCGTACGCGCCGTTCACGCGCAACGCGCGCGTACTGCGCCAGGCGCTCGACCGCATGGCCGGTCGCGGGTCTTCGAGCCTGAGCGGCGCGGACCAGCAGCAGGCGCGTACCGCGGCGGACCAGCGCGCCGCCTCCGCCACGGCGGCGGCCGCCGCCGCTACCGCCGGCGCCGGTGCGGGAGGGGGGCCTGGCGGCGCGCCCGGCGACGCGATCCTGGCGCAAATGGAATCACGCGCGCTCAGGGAGTTCGAGGTCATGGAGCGCGACCAGGGCGGCTACTCCACCACGAATGGCCTGTTCGCCATCATCGGTACGCTCCGCGCGATTCCGGGCCGCAAGAGCCTCATTCTCTTTTCCGAAGGCCTCTCCATTCCGCCGGCCGTTCAGCGATTGTTCGACGGCGTCATCGACGCCGCGAACCGCGCGAACGTGAGCATTTACACCATGGACGCGGCCGGCCTGCGCGCCGAAAGCGAGCAGGCGAAGATCCGCGATCAGGTGAACAGCGCCGCTGGCGGCGGAGGCGGCATCTTGGGCGGCGCCGGCAACAGCGGCAACGCCCCGCTCTCGAAGACGCTGGAGGATAACGAATACGTGCTCCGGCAGGATCCGCATTCCGGACTGGGCACGCTGGCGCAGAGTACGGGAGGCATGCTCTTCGACAGCACGAACAACCTCCGCCAGGGGTTCGACCGCGTCGAGACCGACCTCCGTAACTACTACCTCGTGGGCTATACGCCCAGCAACGACGCCTACGACGGTCGCTTCCGGACGATCGAGGTCAGGGTGAAGAGGCCCGGCCTCACGGTCGCGGCGCGAAAAGGCTACTACGCCGTCCGGGACGCGGGTGGCTCCATCAACCCGTGGGAGGCGCCGGCTCTCGGCGAGCTCGAGCGGAAGCCGGTGCCCAACGCGTTCCCCGTGCGCGCCGCCGCCCTGCTGTTTCCCGAGCGCGATCGTCCAGGCCTGGTCCCCGTTGTCGTGGATCTGAAGACGGCGGGTCTCACGTTTCAGCCCTCCGCCGACGGCAAGACGTACTCGTCGGACTTCGCGGTCCTCGTCCGGTTCCTCGATGCACAGCAGCAGGTCGTCCGGAAAGTGAGCCAGCACTACGAGGTCACCGGGCCGATCGGCGACATCGCGCGCGCGAAGCAGGGGGACGTGATTTTCTACCGGGAGCCGGAACTCGCCTCCGGCGTGTACACGATGGAAACCGTCGTGTACGACGCGCCCTCGGGCAGGTCGAGCGTCCGGCTGTCGACGGTGGAAGTGCCCGGACAGAACGCCGCGGCGCTGCGCGTGAGCAGCCTGGTGATCGTCAAGCGCGGCGAGCAGGTGCCGGAGAAGGATCGGCGCGCCGACAATCCGCTCCTCGTCAAGGATGTCGTCCTCTATCCCAATCTCGGGGAGCCGGTCAGCAAGGCCGCCAGGGAGCTCGGCTTCTACTTCGTCGTCTACCCGGCGGCGGAAGGGCCGGCGCCCGAATCGACGCTCGAGCTCCTGCTGAACGACACGGCGGTGGCGCAGGTGCCGATGCCCCTGCCGGCCGCCGACGCGTCCGGGCGCATTCAGCAGACCGGGCGCCTGCCGCTCGACCAGATCCCCCCCGGTTCGTACGAGCTGCGCGTGGTGGTGAAGCAGGGCGGGGCGCAGGTCGTCCGCTCGACGTTCGTTCGCATCACGACCTGATCGGAGAAGACCCATGAGGACAGCCTGGGCTACCGGCGCCGCCACGCTCCTGCTCGCCGGGATCGGCGCAATCGGCCTTGCCGGGCAGGCCCAATCGCCGCGCACCCCGCAGCCCTACACGGCCACGAGCACCGCGATCCTGGTCGACGTTGTCGTGCGTGACGGCCGCGGCCGGCCCGTCACCGACCTGGTCGCGGCCGATTTCCAGATCGCCGAGGACGGCGTGCGCCAGACGATCGGCAGCTTCAGCCGCGTGTCTCGCGGCGGTGCCATCGGCGTGGGGGTCGCCTGGCGGTCGCCGCGGCCAATCGCGGTCGCCACCGGCTCCGGGGCTGGGGGAACGGCCGCCGAACTCCCTCCCGAGGAGGCGACCACGGCACTCGTGTACGACCGCCTGTCGCCCGAAACCCTGCGGCTCGCCCAGAAGGCCACACTCGCCTACGTGCCCCTCAGCGGCGAGTCGGGCGTGCAGGTCGGCGTGTTCGCCACCGATGCCGGCGTGCGTGCGCTGCAGCGGTATACGAACGACAGAATTCTGGTCCGGGGGGCCGTGAACCGGGTGCTGCCCTCCGGTCTGTCGGACGAGGAGTTGCGGGGGGACCGGACCGATGATCTGGTGGCCCGCAAGAAAGCCCTGACCGGCGAAGCCGACACCGCGGCGGGGCGTGCCGCGGGGGGCTCGGGTGCGGTCCTGGCGCAAAACGCCGCCGTGCTCGGCGCGCGCGAAAACGAGCTGCGACTCATCCAGACCGAGCTGAACATGCTCAGGTCGATCGAGAATTCCGAACGCGGCTACAAGGGCTACGACACGGCGGCCTCGCTCCTCGAGGTGGTCCGGTCGCTGTCTGAGTATCCCGGCCGGAAGACCATCGTGTTCTTTTCGGAGGGCTTGCCGGTGTCCCCCGCGCTGTCGGCAAAACTGGACGGCGTGATCGACGCGGCGAATCGCGCCAACGTCACCGTCTACGCGGTTGACGCGAAAGGGCTTCGGGCGAGGAGCGGGATGGAGAAGGCGCGCAAGGAGCTCGACGCCTTCGCCGAAGATCGGCGATCGCAGGTCAGCACGGGCGTGGACCGCACCGAGCAGCCGCTGACCATGGCGATGGAGCAGGTCGAGGCCACACTCGGGCTCGACTCGCGCACCGGCCTCGCGCGGCTGTCGACCGACACGGGGGGCTTTCTCATCGAGGGCTCCAACGATCTCTCGTCCGCGTTCCGGCGCATCGACGAGGACAACCAGTTTCATTACCTGCTCACCTATGCGCCGAGCAACGACACGCTCGACGGCCGGTTCCGCGCCATTCGCGTGAAGGTCGGCCGTCGGGGCGCGCAGGTCTTCGCCCGCAAGGGATACCGCGCCCTGCGCGTGCGGCCGGCGGCCGACGCGGCCGCCGGCGACATGGCAGCGCTGTCGCTCCTCGATCGCAGGCCGATCCCGAATGCGTTTCCGGTGCACGCGGCCGCCTTCAGCTTCCCCGACGCCGCGCATCCCGGCCTCTCTCCCATGCTCGTGCACGTCTCCACGGCGTCGCTGCGCTTCGACGTCGACGCCGGGCGCGCGACCTACGCGGGCCGGGTCGCCATCTTCGTGCGCCTCAGCGACGGCCAGGGCCGCGAGGTCCAGAGGCTCAGCCAGGAATACATGCTGTCGGGAGACGCCAAGGATCTCGACGCCGCGAAGAAGGGGGACATTCTCTTTTACCGCGAGCCCGATCTGCCGCCCGGCGTGTACACGATGGAAGCGGTCGTCTTCGACGCACTCGCGCACCAGGGCAGCGTGCGCCTGTCGACGCTGACGGTGCCGGGCGTGGTGGCGGGTGGCCTTGGCATGAGCAGCCTGGTGCTCGTCGCCCGCGCGGAGGAGACGCGGAATACGCGCCAGGGCGAGGGACCTCCGAGCGGGCCCCTCTACGTCGGGCAGACGCTGCTCTACCCGAACGTCGGGGAGCCGATTCGGAAATCCGCGTCCCCCGAGCTCGCGTTCTACTTCGCCCTCTACGGGGAACTGCAGGGCGTGTCGGCCACCGCGGAGCTGCTGCGCAACGGCCAGGTGGTCGGATCGGCGCCGGTGGCGCTGACTCCGTCAACGGGCCAGCGCAGCCAGCACCTCGGCCGCCTGCCCGTAGACCGGTTGCCCGGCGGCACCTACGAACTGCGCATCCAGGTGAGAGGCGCCGGACACGAGCTTTCGCGCACGGCCTACTTCACGCTGCAGGACTGAGGGAGGAGGCTGGAGGCCGGAGGCTGGAGGTTGGAGGCTGGAAGTTGGGAAACCCCGAATCCAACCTCCGACCTCCGACCACCGACCTCCGACCTACGACCACCTACCTCCGACCTACAACCTCAGACCTCCGACCTCCGACCTCCAACCTCCGACCTCCAACCTCCAACGCGCTACTTCTTCATCGGCGTGACGACCGCCATCAGGTCGCCGATCGCGTAATGAGTGCCGGCGACGAGGTGC
>JANOJK010000383.1:0-3818 GCA_031408165.1 Acidobacteriota bacterium
CGCGACATGGCCGCGCTCTTCGGCGTCATCGCCGGGCGCGACCCACGCGACTCGACAAGCGCCCCGGACGCGGTGCCGGACTACACGGCCGCGCTGACGGGGAATATCGAGGGGCTGCGTGTCGGCGTGCCCCGCGGATTACTGGACGAGGGGGTCGAGCCGGGCGTCAGGACGAGGTTCGACGCGGCGCTCGCCGAGCTCCGGGCGGCCGGCGCACGGCTGGCCGACATCGCCCTGCCCCACGCGCCGCTCGCCATCCCGGTGTACTACCTCGTCGCGAACGCCGAGGCCTCGTCGAACCTCGCGCGGTTCGACGGCGTGCGCTACGGCACGCGCGCGGAGGCCGCCACGCCGACGGAGATGTACTACGCGACGCGCGCGCGCTTCGGCGCGGAGGCGAAGCGGCGCATCATGATCGGCACGTTCGTGCTGAGCGCCGGCTACTACGACGCCTACTACGTGAAGGCGCAGCAGGTGCGCGCGTTGATTCGGAAGGACTACGACGAAGCGTTCGCGCACGTCGACGTCGTCGCGCTGCCGACGAGCCCCACGGTGGCGTTCAGGCTCGGCGCGCGGACCGCGGACCCGATTCAGATGTATTTGTCGGACGTGTTCACCGCCGCCGCCAACCTCGCGGGGCTGCCGGCGATCAGCATCCCGTGCGGGCTGACGGAGGCCCGCCTGCCGGTCGGCCTTCAGTTGACGGCGCGCCCGTTCGACGAGGCGACACTGCTGCGGGCGGCGGACGTGTTGGAGCGCCGGATCGTCATGCCACGGCCGGAGGCCGGCTCGATCTGACGAGCAGCCACACGATCCCGCCGAGGACGAGGAAGGGGAGGAGCGGCACCGCGAGCGCCAGGCCGGTCACGACGAGGGAGACGAGTCCGACGACGAAGAGGATCGGGCCGACGATGAGCATGAACGCGCCCACGAGGATCCATTTGAGGAGCAGGAGCGGCAGCAGGACGAGGTTCAGCAGAAATTTGAAGAGCACGGCAACGGCCGCGAAGGTGAAGAGCACGACGACCGCGGCGAGCGCCAGGCCGATGAGGACCACCACAGCTTCCATGTGTCGACTCCTTACGTCGACTTACGGCCGATGGGGTGGGAAGTTCCGGGTTTACTTGCCGTCGCCCTTGCCCATGTAGCCAGGCGGTACGGTGTAATGCACGAGCTGCTGTCGGACTTCTTCCATGGCGAGCCGCTCGAGTTTATGCGGGCCGGCCAGGTGACGCTCCACCCGCAACAACGCGCCCCGACGGAGCTGTTTGGCCCGCTGCGCCGCCACGTCGACGAACAGGAACCGGCTCGTAATCGCCGGCGACGCTGCGGCCCCCGGCTCGGTGGGGTCAGCTGGGCCGTTCGCGTCGTGTTGATCAACCATCTGGTTAGCTTACTACCCTTTCGCCTCCCCAAGTACAGAGATCGCCCGTGGCGGCGCGCCGCCACGGGCTGGAAATCGGTCGGGCCGCCCGAATCTACTGTTCTGTGACTTCGATCTGCTTCGGCCGGGCCTCTTCCCGCTGCGGGATGCGAATCGTCAGCACCCCATCCTTATATCCAGCGGAAATGCGATTGCCGTCCACGGTCAACGGCAGCGTGAACGCGCGCGTGAAGTGCCCGTGAAACCGCTCCGAGCGGTGCAGCGCCTCAACCGCCTCAGCCTTCCGCTCACCCGAGACCGTCAGGACGTTGTGCTCGAACGTGAGCTGGATATCTTCCCGCCTCATTTCGGGCAGGTCGGCCTTGATGACGTACTCGCGGTCGGCCGTCTCGTAAATGTCGACCGCCGGCGCCCAGACCCGGCCGTTGGAATAGAAATTCTCGAACATTTCGTTGAGCCGGTCGATCTCCATCGACGCCAGCTCGCGCGCGGGATTCCAGCGAACAAGTGTCATCGGTGTCCTCCTGTGAAAAACCACCATGCCGCAGATGTTACCGAACCATCTGAGTCGTTGTCAAGCATGTAAAATGAGCGTCATCGGCTCATATCAACACCGTCGATATTTCCCGGCACGCTCGCTAGAATCGGAGAATGGTTTATGTCGAACGGCGGGAACTCCCCGCTGAACTCCTGCGGCTGCTCGACGCCTACCCGGTGGCGGCCGACTGCACGCCGCCCCTCGATATCATCGAAACGGACCAGGGGGTCGAAGCGGTGCTCGACATCCCGGGCGTGCCGCGCGCGTCGGTCGAGATCATTTTTTCGCGCAACGTCCTGCTCATCACCGGGCAGAAGCTGCCGGCCGGGTGCCAGCATCGCGACGCGGCGTTTCACATCGCCGAGCGGTCGTTCGGCCGGTTCGCCCGCGCGATCAGCCTCGAAGGGGCGTTCGATGCCGGGCGCGCGACGGCGCAACTCACCGGCGGAGAGTTGCGCGTCTCGGTGCCGCGCGTGGCGGAGCGCCGCGGCGCGGAGATCCGCATTCCGATCCAGCGCTAGCGCGGTAACATACCTGCGCAGCATGCGGATCCTTTTCATCGGCGATATCTTCGGCAAGCCCGGACGCGAGATCGTGCGCCGCGCCGTGCCCGCGCTGGTCGAGCGCGAGTCGCTCGACTTCGTGATCGCCAACGTGGAGAACTCCGCCGCCGGCTTCGGCGTGACCGGCGACATCGCCGACGCGATCCTCGGCTACGGCGTCGACGCGATGACGACCGGCAATCACGTATGGGACAAGAAGGAGGTCCTCGACTACATCCCGCGGCAGCCGAAGCTCCTGCGCCCGGCGAATTTTCCCGCCGGGGTCCCGGGCCGCGGCAGCTACGTCGGCAGGACGCGCACCGGCGAGCCAATCGGCGTGATCAACATCATGGGGCGGATCTTCATGACGCCGCTCGACGACCCGTTCGCGATCGTGCTGAAGGAGATCGAGGCCATGCGCGCGAAGGCGCGCGTCATCGTCGTCGACTTCCATGCCGAGGCGACATCCGAGAAGGTCGCCATGGGCTGGCATCTCGACGGGCGCGTGACCGCCGTCTTCGGCACCCACACGCACGTGCAGACCGCCGACGACCGTCTCCTGCCGAAGGGGACTGCGTACCTGACGGACGCCGGCATGACCGGCGCCCACGACTCGATCATCGGCGTGACCACGGACATCGCGCTCGGCCGCTTCCTCACGTCCATGCCGGCGCGCTTCGAGGCCGCGACGGGCCCGGGGCGGCTGAACGGCGTCATCGTCACCGCGGATCACGCTACGGGAAAGGCCACCGCCCTCGAGCGCCTGAATCTCTCCGCGACCGATGTCGAGACGCTCGCCACCACGACTCCGGCAGGTCCCTAGGCTCAGGCTAGACCAGTGAATGCCCACGACGATCTCATGAACTCTGCGCCCTCGGCTTCTCTGCGAACTCCGCGTGAGATCGTCGCGACAGCAAAGGACCTTGGACGACGCCACGCCGACAATCACGAAGACACAAAGTCACCAAGGCACAACACAACAGCACATGGTCTTTCTGCCTTCGTGCCTTCGTGCTTGCTGAACGAGTCGGCTCGTGGCGTCACGCTTTCAACACCCTGTCCCGTGACCGCCCAGGGACGATTTCACATGGGTGAAGCACGCTAAACAGCGGTTACGTCAACTCGGTTCTGACAAAGTCGTACTAGTGGCGGACCTGTTCGACACTCCGTTCGAGGACGAGGAGCCCCCGCTCGAGGACCCCGCACCCGTTCGCGCGGCCGGCCCCCCGCGGATCGAACGCCGCGTCTACTCCGTCAGCGAGCTGACCGCCGGCCTCCGCGCGCTCATCGAAACGACGTTCGGCGAGGTGTGGCTCGAGGGAGAGATCTCGAACTGCAAGGTGTGGAATACGGG
>JANOJK010000634.1:0-4548 GCA_031408165.1 Acidobacteriota bacterium
CTGCTCCTGGTGTACGCCGCGGGGCCGGCGAAGCCCGGCGGCGCGGCACAGCCGGCCCCCTACGCCGCCACCAGGACGGGGGACATCGTCCAGTTACAGGACACCCGCGCCGGCATCGTGGTGCCGGTCGTCACGACGCACAGCAACGCCTACGAGATGAAGGTCAAGGGTCAGCAGATCATTCGCAAGACCTTCTCCGACGTCGCCGAATTCCGCGAGCGTCCGGGACTCAACGGCATTCCGCTGCTGGCGCCGTTTGCGAACCGGCTCGACGAGCAGGCGTTCTACGCCAACGGCACGAAGTACAGCTTCGACATGGGACTTGGGAACGTCCGGGGCGCGATTCCTATTCACGGCTTCCTCACCGGCGTGAAGGACTGGCGCCTGGTCGAGGCGAAGGCGGACGCGCGCGCCGCCTGGATGACGAGCACGCTCGACTTCTATCGAAATCCGCAGTGGATGAAGCAGTTCCCGTTCGCGCACACGATCACGATGACCTATCGCCTGCAGGACGGCGCGCTCGAAGTGTTGACGCGGATCGACAACCTGAGCGTCGAGCCCATGCCGGTCGCAATCGGTTTCCACCCGTACTTCCAGCTCACCGACTCGCCGCGGGACGAGTGGACGCTCGCGCTCGACGCCCGCTCGCGCTGGCGTCTCGCGGCGAACCTGATTCCGACGGGTGAAACAGATCCGATCGAGCAGATCTACGGCGATCCCAGGGCGATCGCGCTGAAGGATCGCGCGCTGGATGACGTGTTCGGCGATCTCACGCGCGACAAGGACGGCCGGGCAGTGATGAGCGTCCGCGGCAGGACTCAGCAGATCGACGTCGTTCTCGGCCCGAACTATCGAGCGGCGGTCGTGTATTCGCCGAAGGCCAGCACCTTCGTCGCGCTGGAAGCGATGGTCGGGATCACGGACTCGATGAATCTTGCGCACAAGGGACTCTACAAGGATCTCCAGAGCATCCCCCCGGGCGGCTATTGGCAGGAGAGCTTCTGGATCCGGCCCAGGGGCTTCTGACCGTGGAACCCCGGGCCCCCTCGGGGTCGGATCTCCCTTTCCACGCCGCGCCCACTCACGCGCGGTATCGCGTCGTTGCACTGACCTGCGGGCTGGGGATGATCACGTACCTGGATCGCGCGTGCATCGGCACCCTCGCTCCCGGCATCATCCGCGATCTCGGGCTCACGACGGTGCAGATGGGCTACGTCTTCACCGTCTTTCAACTGGCGTATGCCCTGTTCGAGATTCCCACGGCGTGGTGGGCGGATCGCAAGGGCACGCGGTTGGTGCTGTCGCGCATCGTGCTGTGGTGGTCGGGCCTGACGGCGGCGACAGGTGCAGCGTTCAGCTATCCCGTCCTGCTCGTGGTGCGCTTTCTGTTCGGGGTGGGTGAAGCGGGCGCGTGGCCATGCGTGGCGCGCACGTTTTCCCGCTGGATTCCCCGGCGCGAGCGCGGCACGGTCCAGGGCATCTTCTTCGCGAGCGCGCACCTGGTCGGCGGCCTCACACCGGCGCTGGTGCTCTGGCTGCTCCGCTTCCTGTCGTGGCGCGAGATCTTCGTCGGCTTCGGTGCCATCGGTCTGCTGTGGACGGCGGTGTGGCTCGGATGGTTTCGCGACGATCCGTCGGAGCATCCCGGGGTGAATGCGGCGGAACTGCAGACGATCGTGTCGGAACGTCCCACGGACTGCGGCCATTCGGCCGGGCCGGACTATTGGCGCACGCTGTTCGCCAACAGAAGCGTCGTGGCCCTCTGCCTCATGTACATCCCCAACAGCATGATCTTCTATTTCTGCATCACCTGGCTGCCGACCTACCTGCGGCAGCGTCACGGGCTCGACGCAACGGGCCTTGCGGTCTTCGCGGGACTGCCGCTAATCGTCAGCGTGCCCGGGGATCTGCTGGGCGGACTGGTCAGCGACCGGCTGGTGTCGCGCTACGGCCTGCGCCTTGGACGCTGCGGTCTGGGTGCTGTGGCGTATGTGCTTGCCGGCCTCGCGCTCCTGGCCGCGGCCGCCTCCTCATCGCCGGTCCTGGCCGCAACACTCATCGCCGTGGCGACCGGGTTGTCCATGTTCACGCTCGGCGCCGCCTGGAGCACGGTCATGGAGGTCGGGCGAAACCATGTGGCAGTTGTCGGCGCAACCATGAACTCGGCCGGGAACCTGGCCGCGATGCTCAATCCGCTGATCGTGGCGTACTCCGTGCAGTGGTTCGGCAGCTGGAACCTGCCGCTGTATCTCATGGGCGTGCTGTTCCTGGTCGGCGCGTTCTGCTGGACGCGCGTGGATCCGGCACGGCCGGTGTTCGACGAACTGCGGCCGGCGCTCGCAACTGGATGACGCGCAGTCATGAAGGCAGGGGTCGCTGCTATTGCCGGGGCGGGCTGAGGCGGCCGCCGACCAACAGCCCGCTCGGCACGCGTTCCGGGATGGTCCGATCGAAGTTCGGATCGTCCAGCGCACGCAGGAACGCGATGAGATCCTGCTGGCCCCTGCCGCGCATGTTCAGCTGGCGCGCGAGCGGGTCGATGTGATCCCGGCTGACCTGGGGATTTGTCCCTCGTGCTCCCCCATCGCCTCGCCGTCCGCGTCCACCACTGATCCGCTGATAGAAGTTCACCACGTCTGGAAGCGTCGCGAACACGCCACTGTGCATGTATGGAGCCGTCACGCTCAGGTTGCGCAGCGACGGCGTGCGAAACGCGTAGGTCTTGTTCACGCCTGAATCCGATTCGGGCAGCTTCGGGCTGTCCGGAACGGCGAGCACGTGCGTGGCGAAGTCCGAAAACATCGGACCGCTATGGCAGTTGATGCATCCGATCGACTGGAACCGCTCCATGCCGCGAACCTGGTCGGGACCGAGTGCGGTCGTGTCGCCGCGCATGTAGCGGTCGAACGGTGAATTGGCGGCCACCAGCGTCCGCTGGAACGCCGCCAGCGCGCGCCCGAGGTTGCGTTCGTTCACGGCGCTGCCGCCCCCGAACGCGAGACCGAACAGCCGGCGGTACTCCGGGACGGCCTTCAGACGCGACACGGCGGCAGCAACCGCCCGGTCCTCGGGATTCGCGCCGCCACGCATTTCCTCCAGGGCCTTGAGCGGCTCCAGCGCCTGCGCCTCGAGACCGCGAACTCTGGAATCCCAGAACATCGGGGCGCCGGCGGGAATGGAATCGCCGCCAGCCGTCAGTCCGTTGAATGCGACGTTCAGAACCGTCTGGCTGTTGCGCTTGACCAGTCGCGGCGCATGACCCGCGACGAACGCTCGCGCGGGACCGAGTCCTGCGCCGTTTGCGCCGATGGAGAGATCGAGACCGTCGGAATACCCGAACGCGGGATGATGGCACGTCGCGCACGCAACGTCCTTCTGCCCTGAGAGGATCGGATCCCAGAACAGCAGGCGCCCGAGCGCGACGCGCTCCGGCGTTGACGGATTGTCGGCCGGCACGGGTGGTTCTGCCGGAAGCGCCGCGAGACGAGCCTGAGCCTGTGGGCGCACGGCGCTCACGGTGGCGAGGACCGATGTCAGGCAGCCGACCAGTATCAGAACCGTCGGAAATGGGACTCTGACCCGGTTCCGTTCGAGGTGATGTCGCAGGCGATTGCGCATAAGGATCCCTGGCACCAATCTACGCCGGACACCCACCGGTATTTCGCTGCCACGCTTTTATCACACCCGTGGGCGACAAGAGTGACCGCCCATGAGGCTGAGCGGCGGCGCGTCTATCCTCGATTGCCACTCTCGCCCGTCCGTGTGTCGACGTAGTTACTGGCCGTCGGCTTGCGATCATTCGACTACGCTGACGCGGCAGCCCAACAATCGCCCAGCCACGGTAGCGCCGTGCTCGACTCCAAAGTTCACGATCGCTGGTTGAGCCGAAGCAGCTAACGGCACGGTGACGAGCCAGCGTTCATCGGGGGCAAGCTCCCGGGTCGCCGACCACGCGCCAGAGGAGACGCGGACGCGGTTCTGGACCGCGACGTTCGACACCTGGAACGTGAGCTCTGACCGTGAACGGTCCGTGGTAATCACGACATCCGGCTGGCGTCCGCCAAGCACCCAGAAGCCGTCCGGTTCAATGATGACGCGATTATCGATCGCATAGACCACGGTTCCGCCGTACCGTGCCGCCGCGCGCGCGCGTGTCACCGCGGCCCACGGTGTGGTGATGTGACCGATCGGGAGGAGCGCGACGCTGCGAATCGACTCCGCCGCGGCGGCATCGCCCACGATGGTCAGCGTAGACGCCTGGATGGGAATGCGAAAGCGGTAGGTCGTGTCAGGTGCGGACACGGGCCACGTCGCGAGCGGCCCGCCAGCGCGGCCGACGCGCAGGCTGATCTCGCCGCGGGGTTCGGCGACGAACCTGAGGCGGAGGCGATACTCGCCGGGCGGCACCTCAGAAAGGTGCAACATCACACCGGTCGAAGGCGTCTCGAGTGGTGACGTCGATATTTCCAGGCGTTGCAGCGCGTCTGCTGAGGACATGACTCGAAAGGGCAAAAATTGAACGCCCAGCGGGTTCGCGTCCGGATCCTC
>JANOJK010000406.1:0-3207 GCA_031408165.1 Acidobacteriota bacterium
AGGATCTCGGTCGTGATGACGCCGTGGCCGGCGTTCGACAGCGCGCGCTGGTACTCCTCGCGCGACCGCTCGGCCCTCGTCCGCTGGGTCTCGTCGTAATAGTAGATGCCCGACCGGTATTGCGTGCCCGCGTCGTTCCCCTGCCGCATGCCCTGGGTCGGGTTGTGGCCCTCCCAGAACGCCTTGAGCAGCGCGTCGTAGGGAATCTTCTGTGGATCGAACACGACGAGGACGACTTCGTTGTGCCCGGTCATGCCGCTGCACACCTCGCGGTAGGTCGGGTTGGGCGTGAGCCCGGCGGCGTATCCGGCGGCGGTCGTGTAGACCCCCGGCAGTTGCCAGAACATCTTCTCGGCGCCCCAGAAACACCCGAGACCGAACATCGCCTTCGCCGTCCCGGCCGGGAACGTGCCGTCGAGCGGCACACCGAGCACGTGGTGCCTCGGCGGCACCGGCATCCGCTCATCCCGACCCTTCAGCGCCTCGGCCGCGGCCGGCATCCTGATTTTCTTCTCGAACATCGTTGGAACCTTCGATCCTTACTCGCTACTCGCTGCCCTGCAGCAGCAGCACGATCATCACCACGATGATAATCCCGACGACGAGGAAGAAGACCTTCCAGAAGCTCTTGGGGTATTCCCCCGCCATCTGCGCCGTCACGCCGTTGACCAGCACGTGGAAGATCTTTGCGCCGTAGGTGTAGGTCAGCAGCCAGACCGGCACGAGGATGTGCTTGAAGGTGCGGGCCGAGAACGTCGGATGGATGACGAGGTTTCTGTGTGTGTCCCCGGGCACCTCGGCCGCGCACATCTCCTCGAGCTTCGCCCGCATCGACGCCTCGGACGCAGTCGCGGCGTCGAGGAGCACGACCTGGTAGTGCTCCACCACGAATCCCGACAGGAACGACGTGTCGTAGGGCACGAGCTCGCCGGTTGGAAACGGCTCCACCTCCCGCAGCAGCGCGTGCGACACCCCCTGCGTGCCGGGAATCGGCTCATCGTCAAAAAAATGCTCGACGACACCGGATGCGGACTCCCACCTCACGTGCTGCACCTGTCGCGTCTGCGTCTGCCCCTTGTTGTCGCGGTAGGTTTCGGTCGTGTAGTAGTAGTGGCCGGCGTCGGCTTCCCACGGGCACACGACCTGCGCGTCGAAGGTCCAGTACGGGATGTAGACGCCGCGCACGGTGTCGACGAGGGCGCGGGATTTCAGGCTGCCGGGCGCGAGCCACTTGCTCTTGTACCACCGGCGGATCTGCTCGCGGACGGCCGGCTCGGCGACGCGAAACGGCAGCAGGCTCTGCGGCCGGATGGGCGACTTGATTTCCTGGTAGTCCACGAGCGCCGGCGATCCGCAGAAGTCGCACCGCTGCCCGACCCGCGCGGGATCGAACACCGACACCGCCTTGCAGCTCTGGCACTGGACCGTGCGGCGTTCGGTCTGCCACCCGCGCAGATCGTCGGGCATCTCGCGCAGCGCCCGCACGAGATCCACCTCCTCGATTCCCCCGGACGCCGTGACCTTGTACGGCGACTCGGTGCCGCAGAACGGGCAAACGAGCTTCTGCTTGCCGGGGTTCCACTCGGCCTGCGCGCCGCAGGCCGGGCAGGGATGCTTCTCTAGGGCGGAGACAGGCACATCGGCTAATCGGGTAATCGGGGGAATCTACTTCGCGAGGAATTCGTCCAGCGCGGACCGCTTGATCCGCCAGGTCGAGCCGATCTTCTTTCCGGCCAGCTCGCCGGAGTCGAGGATGGCGAGGACGTCTCCTTCGGAGACCTTCAGGGCGTTGGCCACGTCGCCCGGCGAGAGGAGCTCGGGAAGCGCGCCCGCGGCCGCCGCAGGCTTCGCGCCCATGAGGCCACCCTGCTGCTGGATCATCTGTTGCGCGATGGAGAGGCCGACGGCCATCTCGGTTGCGAGCCCGCCGGCGCTCCCGCCCTTCTCCATCCCCTGCGCCATCTGGAACTTCACGTAGTCGTTCAGGTTGCCGACCGCCGCCATGCTCGATCGCTTGTCCACCGCCTGTTCGACCTCCGGCGGCACCGACACGTTCTCGAGGATGAAGCTCGGCATCTCGAGGCCGTACTTCGCCCTGATGACCGGGTTGATGAGCGGCAGCAGCGCCTCGCCGAGCTCGGTGTACCGGCTGGCGACGTCGAACACGGGGATCTTCGCCGTGGCGAGCGCGTCGGCGAACAGGCTCACGATGCGCGACCGCATGGTGTCGGCGAACTCGTCGAGCCGGAAGTTCTGGTCCGACCCCGCGACTTCCTTCAGAAACAGCTTCGGATCGACGACGCGGAAATCGAACGTCCCGAAGGCGCGCACGCGGACGATGCCGAGGTCGTCGTCGCGCATCATGATGGGATTGGAGGTCCCCCACTTGTTGCCCGTGAACAAGCGCGTGGTGACGTAGTACACGTCGGCCTTGAACGGGGAGTTGAAGCCGTACTTCCAGGACTTCAGCTTCGTGAGCACCGGGATGTTGTCGGTCGTCAGCGTGTGCTTGCCGGGGCCGAAGGTGTCGCCGAACTCGCCGAGGTACAGGAACTGCACCACCTGCGACTCGCGGACGATGAGCTGCGCGCCGTTCTTGATGGCCTTGTCATCGTCCGGAAACCGGAACGAGAGCGTGTCCCGCGAGTCATCCGTCCACTCGATGACCTCGAGCAGCTCACCCTTGATGAAGTCCATGAGTCCCATCCGCGTATTCTACCGCCACGGACGGGCTGAGGAGAAGAACGGCTATTCTAGCTGCCTGATGGCAGCCGACGCCGGCGCGCTCCATTGTCCGAATTGCGGCGGGTCGGCACGCCCGGGTGACGCGTCCTGCCGGTACTGCCAGGCCGTGCTCGCGACGGTGAGCTGCCCGTCGTGCTTCGCCCTGATGTTCCAGGGCGCCGCGTATTGCCCGGCGTGCGGGACACGGCGCGCGCGCGCCGCCGGCCAGGAGGGTGACGAGCACGCCCCCTGCCCGGCGTGCCGCGGGAAGATGCGCGGCGTGCAGGTCGGCGATACCGGCATGCTCGAGTGCGACCGGTGCCGTGGCGCCTGGCTGGATGCCGCGACCTTCGAGCACATCTGCGCGAGCCGCGAGTCGCAAGCCGCGGTGCTCCACCAGGCGCCGGCCGCGACGGTTCCGGCAGCGGGCGCCGTGCGCTACCGCAAATGCGTGGCCTGCGGGAAGCTGATGAACCGCCTGAA
>JANOJK010000431.1:0-3665 GCA_031408165.1 Acidobacteriota bacterium
CAGGGCGACCAGGGTCAGCGGACTGATGCGCGGGATGAACGATTCCTCGTACCACTCCCGTCCCTTCGCCCGCAGCAGCACGAAGCGGGTCAGCATGCCGGCGATGAAGGGAATCCCCAGGTAGATGAAGACGCTCTTGGCGATCTCGGCCATCGTGATCCCGGAGAGATCCACATTGCCGAAGTTCACGCCGACCAGCGGGGGCAGCACTTTCACGAAGAACCAGGCGTACACGGAGTAGAAGAGCACCTGGAAGACTGAGTTGAAGGCCACGAGCCCGGCGGCGTATTCCGTATCGCCCCTGGCCAGCTGGTTCCACACGATGACCATCGCGATACAGCGGGCCAGGCCGATCATGATGAGGCCGATGGCGTACTCCGGCTTGTCGGGCAGCAGCAGGATCGCCAGCCCGAACATCAGGATGGGTCCGATGACCCAGTTCTGCAGGAGCGACAGCCCCAGGATCGTCGTGTTGCGGAAGACCCCGCCGAGTTGTTCGTACTTCACCTTCGCCAGAGGGGGGTACATCATCAGGATCAGGCCGGCGGCGATGGGGATCGAAGTGGTGCCGACGGAGAACCCGGTCAGTCCGTTCACTACCCCGGGCGCAAGGTTGCCCAGCGCAACGCCCACGGCCATGGCGAGGAAGATCCACAGGGTGAGATAGCGGTCCAGAAACGAGAGACGCGTGCCCGGGTGACACGTCGGGTTCTCCATAACGACCTCCGCGGAACTCCCTGACCAGCGGCCGAACGCCGCCTTGATAGCATCGGTGATGTCCACGACCGGTCCATCGACAACCGTCGCGGTCGGCATGCGATCATCCCACAGCGCACCCGTCGAATCGACTGCGGCCATATCCCACAGGTTGCCGGAGCGCGCGCAGCACTCCAGCTTCGGTTGCGGTCGTGCGTCCGCGGCCATCTATCGTGCGGCTTGGGTTCATGCGTCGGCATCGACTCATCAGGACGCCGTGGCCGGTTGCCTGAAGGTCCAGCGGTGGACGCGCATGTAGAACGTAGGCAACACGAAGAGCGTGAAGATGGTCGATGTCACCAGCCCGCCGATCATGACGATCGCGAGCGGACGCTCGATTTCCGTGCCGTGCAGGCGGAGCACCAGAAGCGGCAGCAGCCCAAGCGTGGCGGTGGCCGCGGTCATCAGCTTGGGACGCACCCGGCCGATGCTCGCCTCACGAACCGCGTCGTGCAGCGATCGCCCTTCGGCGAGCAGTCCCCGGATCTGCGTGATCAGTACGAGGCTGTTCTGCACCGCGATGCCGAAGAGCCCGATCAGCCCGACGAGCGAGGACACGTTCCAGGTCTCACCTGCGATGAGCAAGGCGAGGATGCCGCCGACGAAAGCGAAGGGGACGGTCACGAGGATGAGGCCCGCTTCGATGACCGAGCCGAGCGCGAGGTTCAGCAGGACGAACACGCCGAAGAGTGCCACGCCGATGGCGAGGGTCAGCGCCCGGGATGCGCGCGCCTGGCTCTCGACCCGCCCGCCGATATCCATGAAGTACCCGGATGGGAGCTTGACCTGCTCGGTGAGCCTCCGCCGCACGTCAACGGCGGTGCTGCCGAGGTCCCGGCCGGTGACCGACGCCTCGACCGCGATGCGCCGGGTGCCCGCCTCCCGGCGGATGGAGGCAGGCCCGAACACTTCCTTGATGTCGGCGAGTTGGCCGAGGGGAATCTTGGTGCCGTCGTGACCGTCGATGAGGAGGGTGCGGATCGCCTGTGACGTGTCGCGGCGATCGTCCCGGAGCCGCACGACGAGATCGAAGCGGCGCTGTCCGACCCATATTTCGGACTGTTCCTCGCCCACGAGCCCAATCCGCACGGCGCGGACCACGTCCCCCGGCGCCAGGCCGACGCGCGCCGTGGCCTCGCGGTTGACCGTGATCTGAATCTGCGGAAGCCCGGTCAGCTCCTCCGCGCGGAGGTCCGCGATGCCGCGCACACCCTCCATCGCCTCGCGCGCCTTGCCGGCGATCGCCGACAGCTCGTCGAGGTCAGGCCCGAAGAAGCGGACCGACAGATCCGCGGGGGTTCCGCCGAGTCCCTCGTCGATGCGCATGCCCAGCGGCGTCGTAAACAGCACGGCGACGCCGGGCACGCCCTCGAGCTGTTCGCGCATATCGTTTTCGATCGCCTCGAGATCGCGGCCGCGATCCGGCTTCAGGACCACGAGCACGTCCGAGACGGTGTGCGGCATCGGATCCTCGGTGCGCTCGGCCCGCCCCGTCCGGCGCACGACGTCTTCGACCTCCGGGATCTCGCGCAGCACGTCTTCGACCTTGTGATTCTGTCGGTCCACTTCCTCGAGCGACGCCTCCGCGGGCAGGACCGTCTGCAGCAGGAACGCCCCTTCGTCGAGCGCGGGCATGAAGTCGCTGCCGACGAGGAAGCCAAGGCCCAGCGCCGGGCCCGCAACCAACAGGGTCGCGAGCGCCACAATCCGCGGGTGCGCGAGGCAGCGTTCGAGCGCGGGCGCGTACCAGCGCTTCAGCACCCGCAGCAGCGCGACGTCTTCGTGCGCCCCTTCCTTCGGGGGCCGCAGCAGGCTGGCCGCAACGATCGGTACGGCCGTCAGGGCCAGCAGAAGCGAGGCTCCCATGGCCGCCATCACCGCCGCCGCCAGCGGCTGGTACATGCGGCCTTCGATCCCGCTCATCCCGAACAGGGGCAGAAACACCACGATCACGATCAGGGTCGCAAAGGCGATGGGTCTCGCAACTTCCACGGCGGCTGCGACCGCGCGCTCGCGGCGCTCCGCCCGGGTCACCGCGGGCCCTAATCGGTGGAGCATGTTTTCGACCAGAATGATCGCCGCGTCCACCAGCAGCCCCACCGCGATCGCCAGTCCGCCCAGCGTCATCGTGTTGAGGCCGACGTTCAACGGCTTCAACAGCAGCCCGGCCAGCGCGATTGACAAGGGAATGGTGAGCGTCACGATCAGCGCCGCGCGGACGTTGCCAAGCAACAGCAGAATCACGAGCACCACGAACACGGCGCCAATCAGCACCGCCCGGCCGACGCCTCCGAGAGCGGACGTGACCAGCTGCGCCTGGTCGTACACGATTCGCAGCTGCACACCGGCCGGCAGCCCCGCGCGGATGTCGTCGATGGCGCGCCGGATGCCGGTGGACACCTGGACCGTGTCGGTACCGAACTGCTTGATGATGCGCGCGCTGACGACCTCACCCTTGAGCCGGTGCGCGACCCCGCGGCGGACCGCCGGCGCTTCGCGCACGTCCGCCACGTCGCCCACGAGCACCGGAACACGCCCGCGCACCGCGACGACGGTGCTCCGAAGGTCGTCGATTCCCCGCGCGCGGCCGACTGCGCGCACCGTCCACTCCATCGAGCCCTGCGCGATGATCCCCCCGGCCGCGTTGACGTTCGACGACTCGACCGCGTGCAGCACCTCGTCGAGGCTGACGTGACGAGCGGCCATGCGGTCGGGATCGAGCTGCACCTGGAACTGGCGCAGGTAGCCGCCGAGCCGCTCGACGCCCGCCACGCCCGGCACCGCAAGCAGGCGGTTCTTCACCTCGAACTCGGCCAGGTCGCGGAGCGTCATCAGGTCCGCGCTGCCGGCGTCCGCCTCCAGCGTGAACTCGAAGATCTCATTGAGACGCCCGGTCAGGCTCGAGATCA
>JANOJK010000050.1:0-3493 GCA_031408165.1 Acidobacteriota bacterium
CACGATTCATTTTCATGGCTGGCATCCGCCCGGGATGGACGGGGCGCTGCCGGAACACCAGGTCATGCCGGGCGACACGTTTCTGTACGAGTTCGAGGCGGATCCCTTCGGCGTGCACCTGTATCACTGCCATGCGGTCCCCTTGAAGCGCCACATGCACAAGGGGCTCTACGGGATGTTCATCGTCGATCCGAAGGGCGCCCGTCCGGCCGCGGACGAGCTCATCATGGTGATGAACGGGTTCGACACGAACTTCGACTCCGACAACGAGGTCTACGCCCTCAACACGGTCGCGAATCACTTCATGCACGAACCGATCAAGGTCGAGATCGGCGCGCTCGTGCGGATGTACCTGGTCAACGTCACCGAGTTCGATTTGATCAACAGCCTCCACCTGCACGGCATGTTCTTCGACGTCTTCCGCACGGGCACGTCCCTCACGACATCCGAGCGGACCGACACCGTGATGCTCTGCCAGGGGGAGCGCGCGATCCTCGAGACACGCTTCCGGTATCCGGGCAAGTTCATGTTTCACGCGCACCAGAGCGAGTTCGCCGAACTGGGCTGGATGGGCATGTTCGAAGCCGCGGGGGTGCGCCGTGATACCTAGCGTCGCCGCCCCTGCGCCTCTACGAGGCGCCGTGTGGTTCTGGGCGCTGGTGCCCCTGGTACTCCTCGCAGTGCTCGTGACCGCCATCGTGCGCCTCGAACCCGGCGAGCGGCTCCGCCCTGAAGGCATGCCCCCGGTCGAACGGCTGAAAATCGAACGCGCCACCCTGTCGTCCGACGGCATCCACCTGACGGTCATGAACGACGGGCCGGACCCCGTCACCATCGCTCAGGTGATGGTGGATGATGCGTACTGGACGTTCACGAGCGAGCGGTCGCAGCTCGGGCACCTCGGGCGGACGGCCGTTCACGTGCCGTATCCGTGGGTCGCCGGCGAGGCGCACTTCGTGAAGATCCTCACCTCGACCGGGACCTCCTTCGAGCACGAAATCCCGGTGGCGGTCGAAACACCGAAAGCCTCGGCCGGCCAGCTCGCGGCGTTCGCCTTGATCGGGTTGTATGTGGGCGTCCTGCCGGTCGCGCTCGGTCTCTGCTGGTTCCCGGTCCTGGCGCGGCTCGAACGGCGAGGGCTGGACGCGCTCCTGGCCGTCACCATCGGCCTTCTGGCGTTCCTGCTCGTCGATGCCGTGCAGGAAGGATTCGAGGGGGCGGCGGAGCTCGCCGGCGCCTACCAGGGGACCGCGATGTTCATTGGCGCCGCGGCCGCCGCGTATCTCGGGCTGGAAGTGACGGGGCAGTGGCTCCGCGCCGCGCGCGCGCGCCGCAAGGCCGTGGCCCCCTCCGCCGGTTCGGTGCTTGCGCTGCTCATCGCGATCGGCATCGGCCTGCACAACTTCGGCGAAGGCCTCGCCATCGGCGCCGCGTTCGCGCTGGGCGAAGCGTCCCTCGGCACGCTCCTCATCGTCGGCTTCACGCTGCACAACACGACGGAGGGGCTGGCCATCCTCGCGCCCATCGCGAAGGAGCGTCCGTCGGTGGGCCTCCTCATCAAGCTCGGGCTGATCGGCGGCGTGCCGACGATCGCCGGCGCGTGGCTCGGCGGTTTTGTCGATTCACGCGTCGCCGGCGTCCTGTGCCTCGGGCTCGGCGCCGGCGCCATCGCGCAGGTCATTCATCAGCTCTCCCGGCAGGTCGGTACCGCTTCGACGGAGGTCAGGGCGGGCAGTCAGCCCGCCGGGATGCGGTTGGCCACCGCCCCGGTGATGCTCGGGCTCCTGGGCGGGTTCGCGGTGATGTATGCGACGGGAATGCTCGTTGGGTAAGGTGCTGGCGGCCGTGCTGGTCGTGACGGCGCTTGCCGGCGCGATGGCGCTCTCGGCGCGCGCGCCGGCCCCGCGCGAGATACGCATCGTCGCACGCGACATGACGTTCTACGTCGAGGGTCAGGCGGATCCGAACCCGACCCTTCGGCTTCGCGCCGGGGAGCGCGTGCGCCTCGTGCTGCGGAACGACGACGAGGGCATGAGGCACGACTTCGCCATCCCCGCATGGGGCGCGGCGACCGGGCGCCTCGAGGCCGGGGAGGAGGCCACGATCACGTTCCGTGCGCCCGACCGCCCTGTGTCCGAACCCTACACGTGCCGGCCGCACTCCAGAATCATGCGAGGTACGATACTGGTCGAATGACCTTGCGGACCGCGCTCTCGTCGGCGGAGGCGAAGGCTCCCTACGTCCGCCGGCTGTTCCACACCATCGCGGATCGATACGACCTCATCACAGGACTGCTGTCGTTTGGACGAGACCGCCGGTGGAAGGCGACGCTCGTCAGGCTGGCAGACGTGCAGCCAGGCAGCCGCGCGCTCGATCTCGCCGCCGGCACCGGCGACATCGCGTTTCGCGTCGCGGCCGAGGGCGCCCGCGTCACCGCGCTCGACCTCACGCACCGCATGCTGCAACTCGCCGTACGCAAGCGGGCTTCTTCAATCCGAGGGGCTTCGCCCCTCGGACTCCCCAACACGCTCGCTAGCGGGGGCCCCGTGCCCCGCGCCGCTCGCGTGGCTCCGCCCCCAGGGGATGTCAGCTTCGTGACCGGCGACATGATGGCACTGCCGTTCCCCGATCGGACGTTCGATCTCGTCACCACCGGCTACGGCATCCGCAACGTGCCCGCCATCGATCCGGCCGTGGCGGAGATCCACCGCGTGCTTCGTCCCGGCGGGCTGCTGCTGTCGCTGGACTTCGATCGCCCGGCCAACGCGCTTGTCCGCGCGGTCTACCTCGGCTACCTCACTGTGGTCGGCTCCGCGCTCGGCTGGGTGCTGCACCGCGACCCGGATACGTACCGCTACATTCCGGAGTCGATCCGGCGCTACCCGGGCGCCGCAGGGATCGCCGAGAGGCTCCGACGCGCGGGATTCGAGGGCAGCCGGGTGATTCCACTGTTGGGCGGGCTGATGGCGATCAACATCGCGCGGCGTACGGAAACCGGTTAACGCGCGCAGCCTCGCCGGCGGCATTCTCGCGTTAACAAAAGAACTCTGCGCTGTCGGCTTCTCGGCGAGCTCTGCGTCAGGTCGTCGTGGCAGTGATCGGTGAGCATCCCGCAGGCCTGTCCACGGACGCTCGCTCACGATCGGGCGGGCGAAGGTGGGATAGGATCGCGGCCATGGAAGTTCCTGACCTCCGCCGCCGGCTTCGCGCCGCCATCGAAGGCGCGAAACTCCGCGCGGCCGAGCGGCGCACTCGCGCGGACGAGGCCACGCACGCCTACGACGTGATCCTGGAGACGGTCGCGGTCCCGGCGTTCCATGCGGTCGTCAATGCGCTGGTCGGTGAGGGACACCGCTTCAAGGTGACGACGCCGGGCGGGACGGCGCGACTGTCTCCGGAACGGCCGGGCGAGGATTTCATCGAGCTGTCGCTCGACACCGAACGCGACGCGCCGGCGGTCGTGCTCCGCTCGTCGCGCGGGCGCGGCCGCCGC
>JANOJK010000526.1:0-4550 GCA_031408165.1 Acidobacteriota bacterium
GTGCGGGCGAGCTCGAGCGCCTCGTTGATAATCACCTTCGCGGGCGTCCCGATCTCGGCCAGCAGCTCGTAGATAGCGAGGCGCAGGATCAGCCGATCGATGATCGCGGTGCGCTCGATGCGCCAGTTCTTCAGGTGCGCCGCGATCAACTGGTCGATCTCCGCGACGCGCTCCAGGGTCCCGGCCACCAGGGCATTGGCGAACGTCCGCCCGGGCTCGTCGACCACCACGTCGGGCACGGCATCGGCGTGCTCGTCGTCAGGTGACGGGGGGGCGTCGCGCCCCGGCCAATAGGTGCGGACGGCCTCGTGCGCGGACGCGCGGCCGACCTCAGCCTGGTACAGCATCTGCAGCGCAGCCTCGCGCGCGCGATGGCGCGCCGCGCCGTCGATGGCGGTCATACCCGGAACCCGAACGGACGATTCGGCGGCCCCGCAAGCGATCGACAGAGCGCCGCCATCTCGATCGCCGCCGCCGCGGCCTCGCGTCCCTTGTTGTCGGGCCCGGGCCCCGATCGCGCGGTCGCCTGCGCCACGGTGTCGGTCGTCAGCACGCCGAAGGCCATCGGGACCCCCGTGTCCCCCGCGGCGTCCGTGATGCCGTGCGTGACCGCGGAGGCGAGGTAATCGAAGTGCGGCGTCTCGCCACGGATGATGCAGCCGAGGCAGACGATGGCGTCGAAGCGGCCGCTGGCGGCCGCGGCGCGCGCGGCCTGGGGAATCTCGAAGGCACCGGGCACGGATAGCACCTGCACGTGCGACGCGCCGGCCTCCTTGAGCGCGCCGGTGGCGGCGGCGCGCAGGCTGCCGGTGACCGTCTCGTTGAACCGCGACACGATGACCGCGAACCGGAACCCGGTCGCGTCGGCCAGCGGTTCCGGCGCGTGATCCTCTCGCACCAGTTACTTGCCCTTGAACGCCGGCTTGCGCTTCTCGAGAAACGCCGCGGTGCCTTCGCGCATGTCCTCCGAGCTCGCGACGAGGCCGAACAGCGTCGCCTCGAACACCTGCGCCTGCGGGAAGGCCATCTCGACCCCCTTGTGCACGGCCTCGAGGATGTAGCGGACGGCAAGCGGCGCCCTGGACGCGAGCGTCGCGGCCAGTTTTTTTGCCTCCGCCATCAGCTCGGAACCGGGGACGACGCGATTCACGAGGCCCAGGCGGTGCGCTTCCTGCGCCGACACCTGGTCGCCGGTCAATAGCAGCTCGAGCGCGCGCCCCTTGCCGATGATGCGCGCGAGACGCTGGGTGCCGGCATAGCCCGGGATGATTCCGAGGTTGATCTCCGGCTGCCCGAGCTTCGCGGTGTCGGCCGCTATCCGGATCGTGCACGCCATGGCGAGCTCGCAGCCGCCGCCGAGGGCGTAGCCGTTGATCGCCGCGATGACCGGCTTCCCCATGTGCTCGATCAGGTCGAGCACGTGCTGCCCGGCCAGCGCGTGCTCGCGTCCGCCGGCCGGCGTCTGGATCGCCAGCTCGTTGATGTCGGCGCCGGCGACGAAGGACTTCTCCCCCGCGCCGGTCAGCACCACCGCGCGGATCGCCTCGTCGTGCTTCAGCTCGAGGATGGCGCGGCGCAGCTCGTCCAGCGTCTGCAGGTTCAGCGCGTTCAGCACCTTCGGGCGGTTGATGGTGAGGATCGCGACCGATCCTTCGCGTTCGACGAGCAGGTTGTCAAAACTCATGGCTATAGCGGAAAAGGAAACATCAGCCAGCCCAGGATCAACGCCGCCGTGATGAAGCCGCCGAGCATCATGGCGCCGGTCCTGGCCTGCTCGCGCGGCTGGTCGCGCAGCAGCACCGCGAACACAAGCGACACGAAGAACGCGAACAGGACCATGAGGAGGAAGTGGCTGGTCGTCATCACGGCTTCCGCCCACGGGCGATGTCGAACGCGTCCAGGATGACCAGGAAATTCAGGAGGCCGGCGGTCATCAGGAACGTGTTGCCGTATTCGTACGCCGCGGCGGTCACGTTCCCGGCCCCCCCGTCCATGAAGCGCGCGACCAGATACGGCGCGCCGATGCCGCGGTTCGCGATCGCCCCCAGGAAGACGAGCGGATCGGAGAGCTCGAGCGGAAACAGGCGCCCTTCGAGCCAGAGGCCGACGGCGAACATCGCCGGCAGCGCGACCAGAAGAATGAGTCCCTTCTGACGTCGTCCCTGCAACAGATGCCCGGCGCCAGGCATCAGCCACGCGAGCACACACACGAGCGTCAGCCGGCCGGGCTCGGCCGCGGCGCGCGGGCGCTCTGCTGATGTGGATTTCGACGCCATGCGATCACGGCATTCTATCATTCAGTACTGTGACGACCCACGGCCTCGGCCCGAAGGCCACAAAGATCACGACCATAGAGATCCTTTGTGAACTTCGTGATCTTAGTGATCTTTGTGATGGGCCCGTGACCCCGTGCCCATGGTGGAAACGACCAGCCAGGCCGCCGCAAACCCGAGCGGGAGCGCGGCAGCGAACCGGACGATGTTCGAGGGATGGACAAGACCAGCCATCTCGATGCCCCAGGTGACGAGCGTCGGCAGCGCGGCAAACATGGCCAGATGGCGGGCCCGGCGGCTCGAGAAGCCGGCGGCCAGTACGAGGGCCAGCGGTCCGGCAGCCGCGGCGCCAGCGTACAGGCCGCTGCACCGTGCGCACACCGGCATCGGGCGCCCGTGAATCCAGAAGCCGCGCTCCGGACGCTGATGGCAGATGCGCGCGCCCGCCGCATAGAGGCCGGCCGCGCCGATCGAGAGCACGGGCCGATCCGACGCGATCGCGAGAGGCGCGATTACAATCGCCGCGACCCATAGAATCGCGGCGGCCACCAGGACCCGCGTCAGCATCCCGCGGATTTTAGTTCTTAACCGAGGGGCGTCGCCCCTCGGACTCCCCAGCACGCTCTCTCGCGCGCCGCTTCGCCGGCGCGCGCCGTTAACGCGAAGCTGCCAAGGCAGAAGGCAGAAGGCACAAGGCAAGACACTGAGATTGCGCCGCAAATCTACATGATCTGCATTTTGCCTTCTACCTTTTGCCTTCAGGTTGATGCTATTTCGCGGCGGCTCCGAATGCCCTGCAGCTGCCAGCTGTCACGACGAAGCGCACTCTCCCCTTTCCACCTACGGGCTCGAAGGGATCGGACGCTCGATCGTCAGCGCTGCGGGGGAACCCGCTTGACGGGGAAGGCTGCGATGCTGAGGCCATCGGCCGTGTAACCCATGCGGGTCCGCGGCCGCAGCTCGGGGTGCGTGATGACCTGGACGATGACGCGGCGGAAGCGGCCGTCGGGACGGACATTCGCCGGGGTATAGCCGATCGAGTACTGGTTCGCCAGCTCGGTGGCGATCGAGCCGTAGACGCCCTTCAACTCCGCCGGCGCCGGGAAGAAGGACCGCGCGCCCGTTTCGCGCGCGAGCGTCTTCAGCGCATAGTCCGCTTCGGAGAAGTAGCGGCGCGACCCCTGCTCCGCGAGCGTCCGGGCGGCGTACTTCGACTGCAGCCCCACCGTGTAGATGTTCACGCCCACCCGCCTCGCCAGCACCAGCACATCGTCGAAGCTGAGGAGGCTCGAGGTGTCTTCGCCGTCGGAGAGTACGACGATGGCCTGGCGGCGAGGCTCGCCGTCCTGGCGCGCGGACTGGCCGAACTGCTTCAGCGACACGTAGAGAGCGTTGTTGAGCGCCGTCGAGCCGCGCGCGGCCGTGGCGCGGACGGCCCGTTCGAGCAGTGTCTGGTCCGCGGTGAACGCCTGGAGCACGATCACGGAGTCGGCGAAGGCCACGACGGCCCCGCGGTCCCCCGCGCGAAGCGTTTTCAGGAACCCGCTGGCTGCGTCGTGCACGACGTCGATCTTGTCGGACATGCTCGAGCTGGTATCGATGAGCACGATCAAGTCGAGGGGCACCGCGGTCGCCTCGAAGAAGCGGACGTCCTGCTTCACGCCGTCTTCATAGACCACGAAGTCGGCGGGCTGCAGACCGCCGACGAACTTCGCCGCGGCATCCTGGACGGTGACGTGGAGGGCCACAAGGGCCGAGTTGCTGCGGAAGACCGGAGACGGCTCCGCGGCTGCCGTCTGGTCCGCCGTCGATCGAGGAGGCTCGGTCGCCTGCGCGAACACGGATCCGCTGGACAGCACCAGGGCGGCAACGACGGCGGCGGCAACTCTCACGACGACCTCCGCCGAGCGCGGCTGCAAGGGATGTGCCCTGTGGGTTCGCGATTTCGCGCCGGAATCCTGCCGAGCGGAAACGCGCGGTAATACGACCGGGTAAAGAAGGGACCGAGAAGACCTTCCCTTTGAGCCGGATCCCGCCATTCACGACCGCGCGGACGCTCATAAACTGCCTCGCGAACGAGCGATAGCGAGTGAGCCACGCGAACGGAGCGCGCCGGCGAAGCGGCGCGCGAGAGAGCGTGTCCGGGAGTCCGAGGGGCGACGCCCCTCGGTTCAGACTAGCAGGCTGATGAAAAACGCGAAGCTGCCAAGGCAGAAGGCACAAGGCAGAAGGCAGGACACTGAGATCGCGCCGCAAATCTACATGTTCTGCATTTTG
>JANOJK010000579.1:0-6969 GCA_031408165.1 Acidobacteriota bacterium
GGGGCGGGCGCGTGCGCCGTCGCGGCCGCGGTGTCCCCCGTGATGTCGGCGCGCGGCCACCGCACGATCGTCGCCGTTGTCTCCGGCGGCAACGTGGATCTCGCAAAGTTCGCGCAGCTCGTCGGCGCGTGTCCCCAAGCCTGAAGCCCAAAGCCCAAAGCCTAAAGCCCAAAGCCAAATTCAAAAATGAATCTTCCCGAACGCATCAAACGCCTGCCGGAACTCGCAACGGATCTCTGGTGGACGTGGAACCCGCAGGCGCGCGAAGTCTTCAGGATCCTCGACTATTCCCTGTGGCGGCAGACGGCGCACAACCCCGTCCTGATGCTGCGCAACGTCTCGCCGGAGGTGCTGGTGGCGGCCGCGAAGGACGACCGGTTCGTCGCCGTGTTCGACGCGGCGCTCGAGGCGCTCGATCGCGCCCGCAGCGCGCGGAACACGTGGTGGCAGCACCGCTTCCACGACGCCGGCCGCCCGATCGCGTACTTCTCCGCGGAGTTTGCGCTGCACCAGTCGCTCCCGATCTACGCCGGGGGCCTCGGCGTGCTCGCCGGAGATCACTGCAAGGAAGCGAGCGACCTGGGCGTGCCGATCACCGGCGTCGGCTTCATGTATCCACAGGGATACTTCCACCAGAGCGTGTCTCCGGAGGGCTGGCAGAAGGAATCGTACGAGCGGCTGAACTGGAACAACGCGCCGATCGAGCCGGCCGTCACACCGGACGGCACCATCTGCATCGTCCCCGTCCCGCTCGGCAACCGCAGCGTGCTCGTGCAGGTCTGGCGCGTGCGGCTCGGGCGCGTGACGCTGTGCCTGCTCGACACCGACCTCGAGGAGAACGCTCCCTGGGACCGCGAGCTGTCGGCCCGGCTGTACGGAGGGGACCGCGAGACGCGCGTGCAGCAGGAGATCATCCTCGGGATCGGCGGCGTCCGCGCGCTGAAGGCGCTCGGATACTCGCCGGCGGTGTGGCATCTGAACGAAGGGCACGCGGCGTTTGTCGTGCTCCAGCGCATTCGCGATTTCATCGAGGCCGGCCTGTTGTTCGACCAGGCGCTGGAAGAAGTGCGGCGCACCACCGTCTTCACCACCCACACGCCGGTGCCGGCCGGACACGACGCGTTCCCCTTCACCCTCGTCGAGACGCACCTCGCCGGATGCTGGGGCACGCTCGGGGAGTACCGCGACCGGTTCATGCAGCTCGGCGCATACGACAACGGCTCCGGCCCGCAATTCAACATGACGGCGCTCGCGCTGCGCGCCGCGAGCGGGGTCAACGCGGTCAGCCAGTTGCACGGCGTCGTGACGCGCGAGATGTGGGGCCCGATCTGGCCGGGGGTCGCCGAAGAGGCGCGGCCGGTCCGCGCGATCACCAACGGCATCCACATGCCGACGTGGCTGTCCAACGAGATGGCGCGCCTGTTCGACGACCACATGCCGGCCGACTGGCGGGACCGCCACGACGAGCCCGAGCTCTGGGCGCGCGTGATGGACATTCCCGACGAAGCGCTATGGACGGCGCGCAATGCGCTGCGGCAGTACCTCTTCCAGTTCATCCGCGAGCGCGCGCGGACGCGGTGGCGCGAGGAGCAGGTCAGCGCGGCGCGCGTCGTCGCCGCCGGGACGCTGCTGGACCCCAACGCGCTCACCCTCGGCTTCGCCCGGCGCTTCACCGGCTACAAGCGACCGGAACTCATCTTCCACAACCCTGAGCGACTGCAGGCCATTCTGAACGCGTCGCGGCGTCCGGTGCAGATCGTCTTTGCCGGCAAGGCGCACCCGGCCGACGAGACCGGCAAGCACCACCTGCAGCAGGTCTACCGGCGCGCGCTCGACCCGGCCTTCGGCGGCCGTATCGCGTTCGTGGACGACTACGATCTCCACGTCGCGCACTTCCTCGTGCAGGGCTGCGACGTCTGGCTCAACAACCCGCGCAAGCCGCTCGAGGCCAGCGGCACGAGCGGCATGAAGGCGTCGCTCAACGGCGTGCCGCACCTCTCGATCGGCGACGGCTGGTGGGCCGAAGGCTATAACGGCGAGAACGGCTGGCTGATCGACGCCGGGGACGCCGGCGACGCCGACGCGCAGGACGCCGCCGACGCCGCGCGCATCTACGATCTGCTCGAGAAGGAGATCGTGCCGGCCTTCTACGACCGCGACAAGGGGATCCCCACGCGCTGGCTCTCGTTTGTCCGCCAGGCCATCGTCAGCGTGGCGCCCCGCTTCAGCGCCCGCCGCATGGTCAAGGAGTACGTCGAAAAGCTGTACGCGCCGGCGATGTACGCGCGCGAGAAGGTCGGCCGGTAGAGGCCGCGGAGGACGGCCGCCGCGCGCTCCTGATCCGCGGCTGCGCGCTGCCACGGGCCCCTCGACTCGCAGTGGTACAATCGACCGATGTCCCGTAAATCCGTCGCGCAGGTCCGCTGCGCGCTCTGCAACGCCAAGGACGTCTCCGAGCCCCGGGGCGAAGAGAAGTACTGCCGCGACTGCTGGGACAAGAAGATCGCCGTCGAGGAGATCGTCGCGCGCGAGTTCGCCCTCAAGCGCTACATCCGCGCGCACAGCGCCGAGAAGTACCTCATCTATCACTCAACCATGAAGCGCCCCTGCGGGCAGTTGATCGTCGTTGACGACGGGTACGATCTCTTTCTGACGATGATGCTGTACCCGAGCTTCGGGTGGGACGAACCCGCGTACCACCTCGAGGGGGACCCCGAAGGACGGAGTTTCGCCGAGATCCTCGTGGATGTCGTGGCGGCGGAGGTGATCGAACCGTGGGGCGGCGGCAAGTGGCACCTCGAGGTGTTCCGCGCGACCAACCCCGAACCGGAGGACTGGAACGGAGAGATGTAAGAGGTCTATACTGCAGGAGCTAGGATCCATCCGCCAGCGACCACCGCAGCTCAACAGGCCGCGCTGGAATCCGGCATCTGGAAACTGGTTACCCCAGAGAGGTTGGACCAAATGAAACTCGCCGCGCTCACGTCTGCTGCACTGCTTTGCTCGCTGGCGCTCGCGCCGGCGGCGTTCGCCCAGGCTTCGAAGCCCGCACCAGCCAAGGCCGTCGCCAGCAAGGCCGCCGCCGTTACCGCAACCGCCCCGGCGGCCCCGTCGCCGGAGCTTGTGAGGGCGAGGATGCGCCCGCCGGTGAAGGGCACGGCCTTCCTCGAATACATCAAGAGCTCGCCGAAGCGAGTGGGCGACGAGATCCAGAACGTCACCAGAGTGAAGAACGTCTCGAACGCGCCCATCGTGGGTCTGCGGATTGATGAGTACTTCTACGCCGGGCAGAAGGAAGCCTCGGTCGGCAGCGGCCGGCTGCGCACGGCACTGGCTCCCGGCGAGATTGCGCAGATCCCGACCGCCGCGGAATTCAAGTTCGGGATCACCAACAGCCAGCTCATGTTCTCGCACGCCAACGGGCAGGTGAAGCCGACCGCGGTGAAGAAGTTCTCCGAAGACAAAGACAAGAAATAGCGGTCGGACGTCGGAACGGCCAACCCGGTGTTGGCCCGCGCGGCGTCGATCGTGCGCGCTACAATGCGCGCATGATTGACGATCCGCGCTTCCCCATCGGCAAATTCCAGTTCAACCCCAACATCACGACGGCGAGCCGGCGGCACGCCATCGACGCCATCCGCGAGGCGCCCCCCGCGTTGCGCGCGGCGGTGCGCGGGCTCGACGAGCCGCAGTTGAATACGCCGTATCGCGAGGGTGGATGGACGGTGCGCCAGGTCGTGCACCACGTGCCGGAGAGCCACATGAACGCGTTCACGCGGTTCAAGCTGGCCCTGACCGAGGACAACCCGGCCATCAAGGCGTACGACGAGGACGCGTGGGCGAAGCTCGGCGACGTGTCGCGCACCCCGGTCGAGACCTCGCTGGCGCTGCTCGACGCGCTGCATGCGCGATGGGTCACGCTGCTGGAGGTGATGACGCCGGAGGATTTCGGCCGCCCGCTGGTCCATCCCGAGAACGGCCAGATGACGCTCGATCGGCTGCTGCAGCTCTACGCGTGGCACGGGCGCCACCACGTGGCGCATGTCACGGCGCTGCGGGCGCGGGAAGGCTGGTGACGCGCGCGTCTCCAGGCGCGAGAGCGCGCCTGGCGGAGGCGAGGCGCGAGGGCCTCACCCCCGCAGGAACGCCAGGAGATCCGCGTTGACCTGGTCCTTGTGTGTCGAGCACAGACCGTGCGGCGCGCCCGGATAGATCTTCAGCGTGGCGCCCGGCACGAGTCTCGCCGACAGCAGCGCCGACGCGGCGATCGGTACCATCTGGTCGTCGTCTCCGTGGATGATGAGCGTCGGGACGTCGAAGCGCTTCAAGTCTTCGGTCTGGTCGGTCTCGGAGAAAGCCGCGATGCAGTCGATGACGGCTTTGAACCCGGCCTGCATGCCCTGCAGCCAGAACCCGTCGCGCAGCCCCTGCGACACTGTGGCGCCGGCGCGATTTGCGCCGTAGAAGGGCGCGCTCAGCTCCTTGAAGAACTGTGACCGGTCGGCCCGCACCTGCGCGCGAATGCCGTCGAACACGTCCATGGGCAACCCCGCGGGATTGGCCGCGGTCCGCAGCATCAAGGGAGGCACCGCACCGATCAGCACGGCCTTTGCCGCGCGCGTCGTGCCGTGACGCGCGATGTAGCGCGCGACTTCACCGCCGCCCGTGGAGTGGCCAACGTGCACCGCGCCGGTCAGGTTCAGCGCCTCGGTTACCGCCGCCAGGTCGTCGGCGTAGGTGTCCATGTCATTCCCGCTCCACGGCTGGCTCGACCGGCCGTGGCCCCGGCGATCGTGCGCGATGCAGCGGTACCCGTGGGACGCGAGGAACACCATCTGGTCGTCCCAGGCGTCCGCGCTCAGGGGCCATCCGTGGCTGAACACCACAGGCTGTCCGGCGCCCCAGTCCTTGTAATAAATCTGCGTCCCGTCTCTGGTGGCGATGGTTGTCATCTCCATCTCCCGAGGGGCTTGCGCCCCTCGGACTCCCCTACACGCGCACTCGCTCGCCGCTGCGCCGGCTCGCTCCGTTCGCGTGGCTTACTCGCTTCGCTCGTGCGCATCGTCACTCGGCGACCTCGTCATGTTGTGCAGAGCCTCACGTAGAGTGGCCGGTTGCCGCGAGACGTTCGGCGTAGTCACCGGCGAAGGGGAGCTTCCAGCGCTCGCCGGACCACGCCTTCCACAGGCAGATCGCCCAGACGATCGCGAGCACGATCCAGATCACGGTAGCGACGCCGACCATCAGCGACACGGCGCGGGCCGAGACAAACAGCGCGGCGACCGACAGGATGTAGCTGGCCACGACCGCGAGACCGAGCCCGCCGAGGCCCACAATCGACTGCCACGCGTGGAAGCGCACATCGGCGTTCGTCGATTCCGCGAGCAGCACGAGGGCGCCCGAGAACGGACCGGCGAGGTAGGCGAGGGCCGAGGCGCTGCGCGGCTCCAGCCCCGTGGAGGACGGTTGTGCGGGATCCGAGGATCGAGGGTCGCGGACCGCGGACCGGGCCCCGGGTGCGTCGACCCTCGATCCTCGATCCTCGGTTGTCGAACCTCGATCCCCGGCCCACGAGATTCCCCCGTCCCCCAGGTCCACCGCCACGATATGAAACGGCGACGTGAGGATGGCCGCCGTGACCGCGTCACGGCCCGGTCCGCGCTCGTTCACGACGAGACGGACTCCCTGGTCCGCGGGCGCCGCGTGGTCCGCGGCCGTGATGTCGATCGAATAGCCGGCGGCCGGTTTTTCGCCCGCGAACGCGGCGGCGATGACGACCCGGGCCAGATCGACGGCGGGAGCCTCGGCGCCGGGGCCCGCGTGGATCGCCCACAGCGCGCGCCACTCGTCGTCGGTGCGCGCGATGACGCGGCGCGGGTCAGCAACCCGGCTCGCGTCTCCACGCGCGACCGTGGTCACGGTCATCGGACGCGGAACTCGATCTCCCGCATGACGGGCGCCGGCTTGCCGAGGGACGATGTCGCCGTCACGCGAAGCACGTAGCGGCCGGGCGCCAGGTTGACGAGCGGGATTTTGGTGGTGTAACCGTACCCCCCGGTTGCGCCCTGCAGTTCCTCGCTCTTGCGCTCGTCGGTCGTCGTATGCACGACCTTGCCGTCGTCGGCGAGCACCGCGGCGGTGATCTCGACGCGATGCGGGGTCTTCCCGACGTTGTCGTAGACCTCGGCGAAGACGGCGAGCGTGTCCTGGCGGGGGAAGTCGCGCGACGCGCTCGGCGGGGCGGGGAGCACGTCCTTGAACTCGTTCACGCTCGGGTCCGGGCTCGCGGTGGGAATGCGGCTGCCGGAGGCGGAGGCGAGCGCGATCCCGCTCATCGTGAGGTCCCCTTTCGAGAAATCCGGTGCGTCGAGGTCGTAGATGACCGTGCCGATCTTCCCGCCGCCCGACTCGCGCACGCCGATGCGCAGCTGGTACTTCCCGGGCGGCACCTGGATCCGCCGGATCACCCGGAACGCACCCTGGCGCACGATGGCGTGCGTCTGCGCCTTGAGCGACAGCGCGATGACATCGCGGACGCCGTCCTTGATTTTGCCCTCCGTGTCGGCGGCGAACAGGGCAACCTCCAGGTCATCGGCGAACAGCCCGTCGGGGCGCTCGGTGAACGTCAGCCCGCTTCCGTCCACTTCGATCGACATGGCGATCGCGTCCTTCCCCCCCGCGCCCTTGAACGGCGCGGCAAACGCGCTGATGGTCAGGCCGCTGATGGCAATCGGGCTCTCGAGGGCGTCGCGCAGGGCCGGCGTGGCCTTCTCCCCCGGGGAGCCCTTGACCGGTTTCTCCTTCTTCGCCGGCAGCGGCGCGGCGTATCCGCGGCGCGCGCGGACCTTCAGGCCGGGCCCGAGGACCTTGACCTGCACGTTCCTGAAGCGGCCGTCGCGCTTGTCGTTGGCCGCGTAGTAGCCGAGCACGTAGTAGCTGCTGTTTTCTTCGAGGATCCGCGAGAAGGCG
>JANOJK010000585.1:0-4171 GCA_031408165.1 Acidobacteriota bacterium
CGCGGAACCCGTCCTGCACGACGCGCACGACATACCGTCCGAACGGCAACCCGTCGAGGGTCACCGGCGTCCGGCCGCGCCATCTCCCGTTCACCGTGACGGCCGCGCGGGCCGGAGTGGACCTCACGACTAGCTGTCCGGTGTTCGCCGTTCGTTCCGGTCCCGATCGGTCGATCGGGCCCGGCCGCGACGCGGCGGCCGCGTCTCGCGCTGGCGTTGCTGGCGCCGGCGCGGACGGCGCGCCGCTGCCGGGCGTCAGGATTACCGGGGGCGGCGTGACCTTCTGCTCGCTGTACTGCCCGGGCTTCTCCGGCGTCGCCGCCACCGACGGCGCAGCCGCGGCCGGGTCAGCGGTCGCCGCCGGACCGGATTGCGCGACCGGCGCGGGACGATCGCGTCCGCCGTCGAGATACAGATACGCCGCGCCGAATCCTCCGAGCAACCCCAGCACCAGCGTCACCGCGGTCGGCAGGATCGCCGGACCCGATCGCTCCGGCACGTCGTGAGAGTCCGGCTCCGGCACGGCGCCGCCCGAGAACATCGGCGGTGGGGCGTACACGGACTTGTCAACGTCGCGCGCCGGTTGTGCCGCTCGAGCGAAGGGGGCAGGTTCCTCGTCAACGAAGTCATCCGCGAACCGCTCGGACTCCCCTTCGTCGGCGCTCGCTTCACCGATGATGTCGTCGGCGTCGCGATCGTCGTCGAACAAGGTCGGGGTCGCGGCGGCATGCGTCAGGTCCGCTTCGCGCTCGACCACGACGTCATCGAGGGCCGCCGCCCGATCCGGCTGCGCGTCGTGGAGGGAGCGATCGTCCAGCGCGGCGGCGGCCGGGTCGAGGGCCGCTTCCACCTCGCGCTCACCGGGGATCCCTGGGTCGCGCAGTCCCTCGGCGAAGACAGCGCCCCCCAGGAGGACCACGGACCCGGCGACGGTGGACTCGGGGACCGTGGACTCGGGGACGGTGGACCCGGGGAGCGTGGACTCAGGGGCCGCTTGACCGGGGACCTCCATACCGCGCGCGGCGGACTCGAGCGCGCCGGCGAACGCCAGCGCGGTCTGATAGCGGCGCGACGGATCGTCGTCCATGGCGCGCGCGAGCACGGCGTGCAGCGCCGCCGTGCGCTTCCCTGCCGGAAGCGCCCCAATCTGCGCGCCGGTGCCAGCCGGCCGCCGGGCCGTCAAGAGCTCGAACGTAATCGCGGCCAGCGCGAAGACGTCGGCCGGCGTGCTCCAGGCGCGGCCCTCGATGCGTTCGGGCGCGCTGTAAGGACGGCGGACGGGCGCGCGGATTCCCACCTGCTCGAGCGCCTCGACGACCCCGAAGCCCGTCGCGCGCGCCTCGTCGGGCGTCACGAAGACGTCGCGCGGATGGAGGCCACCGTGACCCACCCCCGCGGCGCGCGCGAAGTCGATGGCCCCGGCCAGCTGCGTGATGAACGGCAGCGCCTTCTCGATCGGCGCCGGCGCGTAGTGCCGCATCGCCACGTCCAGCGATTCGGCCGCCACGTACTCTTCCGCTCTGTAGGCGAGGGTCCCCTCCACGCCCGACGCGATGGGTTCGACGATGCTGGGATGAAAGAGGGACGACTCGGCGGCGCGAGTCAGCGTGTCCGCGAGCACCTGCGCCTGTTCGGGGATGATGTCCAGGCGGAAGACCTTGACGGCCACCAGCCGGTCGCGCGTGGGCTCATAGGTGCGGAATACCGGACCGAGAGTGCCGATACCGATCTGGTGCAGCACCCGGAAGGGGCCGAAAGCGGGCGGCGGCGAGAAAGCGCTAGGGTCCTCTCTGGTCAGCGACGGGTCTCCTCGGCAGAACGTCAGAAATGTAACACGGATTGCGGGATCCTCGGCCTCCCGGCGTGCGTCACAAGCGAGGTGCCTGCATGCGCCGCCTTGACAGCTTTCCAACCGCTCTGAGAGAGTACGGGTTCGTGTCTGCCGAGCCGTCCCTTTCCGCGGTCACCGCTGACCCCGCCGGCCGCCTGAAAGCGGCTGGACTGGATGTCCGCGGATTTCCGTGGATCCGTCCCCTGGCCGGGGACTACGCCTACAACTTCAAGAAGGTCGAGGGGCTCTACGCCGGCAACCCGGTGGAGCCGGACGCCTGGCGCGATGCGGTCGGGCGCGCACAAAAGAAGGACCGTGACCGCGCAGCGCTCGTGTCGATCCTCCAGGCACAACAGGGGCAGAGGAACGCCCCGCCCGAGGCGCGCGCCGCGGCGGCCCGCCTGGCCGACCGGTCGTCGGTCGCGGTCGTCACCGGCCAGCAGGCGGGCGTGTTCGGCGGACCGATGTTCACCCTGCTCAAGGCGCTCACGGCGCTGCAGTTGGCCCGACGCACCGAGCGCGATCTCCACGTGCCTGCGATTGCCGTCTTCTGGGTCGACGCCGAGGACCACGACTGGGAAGAGGTCCGGAGCTGTACGGTGCTCGATGCCGAGTTCCAGCCACGCACCGTGACGCTGGCGGATCTCGACGGGGCCGGCGAGCTGCCGATCGCACAGCTCACGCTGGGCCCCCCGATCGAGCAGACCATTGACGAGCTCGCCGCCATCCTCCAGCAGACCGAATTCACCCCCCTCATCATCTCGGACATCCGCGCGGCCTGGAAGCCGGGCACCGGGATGGCACGTGCGTTCGCGACGTGGCTCGAGACGCTCCTCGGCGCTCATGGTCTCGTGGTGTACGAATCCGCGGACCGGGACGCCAAACCGCTCGTCGCGGAGGTGTTCGCCGGAGAGCTCGCCTCGCCGGGCCGCACAGCGGCGCTGGCGGCCGAAGCCGGCGCGGCGCTGGCGGCGCGCGGCCACGCGCCGCAGGTCCTCCCGCAGCCCGACAGCGTGTCGCTCTTCCGGCTGAACGGGGGGCGCACGCCCATCAAGAAGCAGGGGGATCATCTCGTCATCGGCGAGACGGCGCATTCGAGCGAGGAGCTGGCGCGGGAAGCCGCGGCGCATCCCGCCCGGTTCAGCCCGAACGTGCTGCTCCGCCCGATCGTCCAGGACACGCTGTTCCCCACGATTGCCTACATCGCCGGCCCGAGCGAGCTCGCATACCTGGGACAATTGCGCGGGGTCTACGAGGCATTCGGGGTGCCGATGCCGCTGATGGTTCCGCGCAGCACCGCGACCCTCCTCGATGCCGGCGCGACGCGGTTCCTCGCGAAGTACGGCGTGCCGTTCCAGGATCTGCGCACGCCCGACGAGTCCGCGCTGAACAAGCTGCTCGAATCGCAGCTCCCCGCGAGCGTCGAGCAGTCGCTGCGCGACGCGGCGTCACAGGCGCAGCAGTCGATGGCGCGCGTCATCGAGGCACTGCCGTCCCTGGATCCCACGCTCGAGGGGGCCGCGAAGACAACCCTCGGCAAGATGGAGCACGAGCTCCGGTCGCTCCACACGAAGGTGATTCACGCCGCGAAGAAGCGCGACGAGACGCTCCGCCGCCAGTTCGTGCGCGCGCAGGCCCAGGCGTTCCCCCACGGTCATCCGCAGGAGCGCACGCTCGGCGTCATCTACTTCCTCAACAAGTACGGTCCCGGCGTCGTCGACCTGCTCCTCGAGGAGCTGCCGATCGATTTCGGGAAGCACTGGCTTGTCACACTTTAGTCTAACGGATTCTCGGCAACGGCACGTCCCCGAGCGACGCGCTCCCGAATGGCTGACCATGCGCACTCGGGTACGAATAGCCGGACGTAGAAGACGGCAGCCAATACCACGTGCCGTCCGCTGGCCGCCACACCGTCAAGTCCGACTTTCCGTCACCATTGATGTCCTCGACCACCGGGATGTCATTCGCGGCTCCCCACTGGAGCCCGCTCGCGCTCGCGTAATCGTATGCCGCGGAAGAGGGCAGCCAGTACCACGTGCCATTGCTGGGACGCCACACCGTCAGGTCCGCTTTCTTATCACCGTCAACATCGGTCACGAGAGGAATGTCACCTGAGCCACCCCATTGTTTGCCCCCTTGCGCTTGGTAGCCGCTGGACGACGTTAACCAGAACCATGTGCCATTACTGGCGCGCCAAATCATTGGGTCAGACTTTCCATCGCCGTCAACGTCCCCAAGCAGCTGGACATCACCGAGTTCGGGATTTGCGCTGCCCCACTGGACGCCCACACCGTTCTGCGTGTTGAAGTTCGTGGACGATGTCAGCCAATACCACCAGCC
>JANOJK010000594.1:0-2693 GCA_031408165.1 Acidobacteriota bacterium
CGCAGCCGCCCGGCCGGGAGCGTCACGGGCCGTTCGAGATCGTCCCGCGCGATGACGAGGATGTCGGCGTCGCGCCACAGCTCGAAATGCTGGAACCCGTCGTCCAGCACGTGGACGGTGCAGCCGAAATGGTGTTCGGCGAGCCGGCCCGCGAGGTACCGGCTGCTCGACGCGAGGACCGCCACCCCCTCGAGCTGGCGGGCCAGCATCAGTGGCTCGTCCCCCGCGCGATCGAGGTCGGCGCGGATGCCCCGCGGGTCGCGGACGACGACCACGCCGTCGGCGGCGTCGCGCCGCGCGTAGCCCCGGCTCAGGATCGCCGGCCGCTCGCCAAGCTCCAGCAGCCTCAGCGCGACCAGCGCCGCGAGCGGCGTCTTGGCGCGCCCGCCGACCGCGAGGTTGCCGATGCTGATCACGGGCTGCGACAGCGTGCGCCTGAGATGCGGATGGTTCGCGTAGTAGCGCCGTCGATAGCGGGCAACGGCAGCGTACACGGTGGAAATCATGACCCGGCCGAAGGCAGTCTACCTGCTGGCCGGGCTGTCCGCACCCTCAGTGCACCACCCGGAAGGGGCGCACGTTGCCGGGATCCTGCGGCGGCAGCACGCGCGCGATCGCCGCCATCGTCTTGCCGCGCGCCCCGCGGTTGGCTTCGACCAGGGCGCGCGCGGCCGCCCCGAGGCGCGCGCGCCGGACGGGATCGTTCAGCAGGGCGAGGAGCGCGTGCTCCAGCTCCCGCGGCGACTTGACCTGGATCGCGGCGTCGTTCTCCACGAAGGCCCGGGCGATCTCGGCGAAGTTCTGCATGTGGGGGCCGAAGACGATCGCCTTGCCGAACACCGCCGGCTCGATGACGTTGTGCCCGCCGGTGTCGACCAGGCTTCCGCCGACGAAGACGGCCGTGGCGATCTGGTAGAGCTGCGCGAGCTCGCCGATGGTGTCGAGCACCACGACGTCCTGCCGGGGCTCGGTGTCGACCGCCAGCTCGCTCCGGCGCGCAGTCTTCCAGCCGGCGCGGCGCGCCTGCTGCTCCACCTCGTCGAAGCGCTCCGGCTTGCGCGGCGCGATGATGAGCAGCGCCTCGGGCACACGGGCGCGAATGCGCTGAAACGCTTCGAACACCGACTCCTCTTCCCCTTTCATCGTGCTGGCCGCGATGATGACGGGGCGGTCCTTGCTGACGCGGAAGTAGCGGAGCACGCGGTTGCGCCCGCGGTCCGCGGCCGTCGCCGGCCCCGGGAGATCGAGCGAATCGAACTTCAGGCTCCCGGTCACGACCACCCTGTCCGGATCGGCGCCCATCTCGATGATGCGCCGCGCCGATTCCTCCCCCTGCATGCAGAAGCGATCGACATGCTCGAGGACGCGGCGGAAGAACGGCCGCGCCAGGCGATACCGGGGATACGACCGCGATGAGATGCGGCCGTTCACGATCACGGTGCGGACCCCCGTCTGGTGGCAGGCCCGCAGCAGGTTCGGCCAGATCTCGGTTTCCATCATGATGAACATCCGCGGCTTCACCAGCCGGAGCGTCCGATTCACGATGAAACGCAGGTCGAACGGGAAATAAAACACTTCGTCCACGTGCTGAAGGCTGTTGCGCGCAATCTGCTGCCCTGTCATCGTCGTAGTGGACAGGAAGAGGCGGAGGCGCGGGTAGCGCTCCCGGAGCTGCGGCAGGAGCGCGCGGGCCGTCAGCACCTCTCCGACGGAAACCGCGTGGAGCCAGATGGATTCCTCGCCGTCGAGGTTGAAGGAGACAGGCAGATACCCCAGCCGTTGCCGCAGGCTGCCGATGTACTTCCGGTGACGGACCGCCTGCCACGCCAGGTAGGGGGACATCACGAGGAAGAATGTGACGATCAGGACACTGTAAAAGGAGTACACCGCGGTAAAGGGTTGATTACCGGTTAGTTTAGGCCCGGTTTGACCCCTGTGCAAGTCGTTCACTAGAATCGTGGTTTCGCCATGCACCGCGCGGTTGGTCCTTGTGCCGGCGCCGAGGGCAGGGCAGGTTTGTTGTCGGAGGCTCCAGAAACATGGCCATCAAAGTTGGCATCAACGGATTCGGCCGCATCGGCCGCAACATCATGCGCGCGGCCCTCGGGTCGAAGGATCTCGACTTCGTCGCGGTCAACGACCTGACGGATGCGGCGACGCTGGCACATCTGCTCAAGTACGACTCCATCCTGGGCAACCTGAAGGGGGACATCACCGCCGAGGGGGACCGGATCAAAGTCGACGCCGAACAGTTCCAGGTGTTGTCGGTCAAGGACCCGGCGCAGCTGCCGTGGAAAGACCTGGGCGTCGAGGTGGTATTCGAGTGCACGGGCCGCTTCACCGACCGGGACGGGGCCGCGAAGCACCTCGCCGCCGGGGCGAAAAAGGTCATCATCAGCTCACCCGGGAAGAAGCCGGACTTCTCGGTGGTGATGGGCGTCAACGAGGAGAAGTACGACCCGAAGACGCACCACATCATCTCCAACGCCTCGTGCACCACCAACTGCCTCGCTCCCCTCGTCAAGGTCCTGCACCAGTCGTTCGGTCTCAAGAAGGGCTGGATGACGACGGTGCACTCGTACACCAACGACCAGCAGCTGCTCGACCTGCCGCACAAGGACCTGCGTCGCGCGCGCGCGGCGGGGCTCTCCATCATCCCGACGACGACCGGCGCCGCCTCTGCGGTGGGTGAA
>JANOJK010000053.1:0-2062 GCA_031408165.1 Acidobacteriota bacterium
GGGTCCTTCAGGATCGGCGCGAGATCGAGATTCTGAAGACTGACATCCGCCTGAACGCCGAGATCCGGCGCCTTCAGGTCCGCGGTGACCGTCCCGCTGACCGCGCCTGCTTCGGACTTCACGTTGAGCGCCATCCCGAGCCGCTCCAGCGGGCCGTCCGCCTTGACGTCGAACGACGGGTGCAGGTCGTAACCCTTGACCACGGGCAGCACGCCACCGAATTCCGGCAGCGACAGTTTCGGCGCGGACATCGTGACCTGCATCGAGGGGGACGCCAGATAGTTGCGGATCACGCCGTCCACCGACAGCGCGCTCTCATTCGTCTCGAGGAACAGCTTTTTGACGTTGAGGTCGTCGTCCTGGGTCGCAAACGCGCCGGTCAGCTGCTTCACCGTCAGGTCCGGCGCCTTGCCGGAAAACGTCAGGCGCTCGAGCGTGACGCTGTAGTGCACGGGGGCGTAGGCAAAGGAGGCCTTCAGATTCAGGCCGTCGATGCGTGAAGGCAACCGGTAGGACGCCGACGGCGCGCGGTCGTCGATCGCCACACGGCCGTCCACGATCTGAATGTCGGGCAAGGTCAGCGGCTTCTGCGGCCCCTGGCGATCCGCCTCCTGCGCCTGCCGCTTGAGCAGCCGCGCGAGATTCCAGCCGCTCGCGTCGTGCCGCACGAGCACGAACGGCTGGTTCAGCCGGATCTGCTGCACCGTCACCCCCTGCGAGATGAGCTGGGCGAGGCTGTACTTCACCTCCACCTGCTTCAGCGTCAGGATGTGTTCGCCGTTCACGTCGATCGCGACATCCCCGAGCTCGATGCCGTAGAACAGGTTCCCGCCGAGGCTCCCGATGGAGACGGTGCCGTCCACATACTGCGCCGACTGGCGGACGACGTACTTGCGCAGCCAGTCGCGGAACCACGACGTCTGCGAGACGATGAGCGCCAGCGCGACGATGCCGACGAGGAGCGTGCCGACGAGCGCCACGATCTGCAGCGTGCGCCGCACGTACCGGTTCGCCGGGGTGATTCGTCTCTGCAGCATCGTGTCCGTCTTGTGCCCTCTGCCTTCTGCCTTCTGCCGTCTGCCGTCTGCCGTCTGCCGTCTGCCTTCTGCCTCTGCCTTCTGCCTTCTGCCTCTGCCTTCTGCCTCTGCCTTCTGCCTTCTGCCTTCTGCCTTCCTAGAACGCCTGCCCGATGGAGAAGTGAAAGCGGAAGCGCCGCGTCTGCGGCTTGCCGTCGATGAGGAGCCCCGGAATGGGATTGAGCTGGTAGCCCAAATCGGCGCGGAGGGGTCCGATCGGGGTCAGGTAGCGGAGCCCCGGCCCCACGTCCTTGCGCAGGTCGCCGAGCTTGAAGGCCCACGCGTTGTTCCACACGTTCCCCGCGTCGGCGAACAGCACGGCGCTCAGGTTGCCCCAGACCGGCACGCGGAGCTCCGCCGAGCTCTCGAACATCGAGTGCCCGCCGATCGAGATGCCCTCGAATGTCGGCGAGACTTCGAATCGTCCCCATCCGCGGAGACCGGTCGCGCCGCCCAGCCAATAGCGGCGGTAGAACGGCACGGTGAGGTTGTCCCCTCGCGCCCTGCCGATCGAGCCGCCGCGGGCCCGAACGGCCACGACGGCGCGCCCTGCGATCGGCACGAAATACCGCCCGTCGAGGATCGTCTCCACGAATTCATAATCGCCGCCAAGCACGGACCCCGCCTGCTCGAGGTGCGCATCGAACATGTAGCCGCGCTGGGCGTTGACCGTGCTGTCGGCGGTGGATCGGTGCAGGTCCAGGTCGATCGACGAGAGCAGGCCGCGCGCGGTGCCGTTGAGCGGGTCCAGCCCCAGCGAGATCAGCAGCTTGATGGCCGACGGGTTATTGAGCGCCACCTCTTTGATCTGGTAGCTCTGGAACTCGCTCGTGTAGGTCAGCGACATCGACGTGCTGGCTCGGGTTCTACCGGCTCGGGACCGCTGATGACCGCGCAAAGAAAACCCTGAATCTCATCCAGACCCATCGCCTGTTTTTTGAACGCAGGTGAGGCGAGCAGGGTTTCAAGATGGGCGATTTCTGCGT
>JANOJK010000624.1:0-3284 GCA_031408165.1 Acidobacteriota bacterium
ACGCCGACGTCGCTGCCGCTGAGGATCGTGACGCCCGCGTCGAGTGCGGCCTTGAAGCTCGCCCGTTTGCGGGCGATGCCCGCGGGTTCGGGCCCCTCCCCCTTCTTCCAGCCCGCGTACTGCGACGTGGCGTCGCCGGCCGCGAGCGTCGCGCAGAGGGCGACGTTGTGCTCCTTCATCAGCCTGAACACCTCCGGCGTGCCGTCGTCGCCGTGCTCGATGGTTTCGACGCCGGCCAGGATCGAGCGGCGCATCCCTTCCGGCGTGCTCGCGTGCGCGACGACGGGACGGCCGCTGCTGCGGGCGGTCTCCACGATCGTCTTGATCTCGTCGAGGGAGAAAGTTGGCGCCGCCTCGCCACGCGCGCCCCACCGGTAGTCCGCGTAAATCTTGATCCAGTCCGCGCCGTGCCCGATCTGGTCGCGGACGACGCGGATGAGCGACTCGCCGTCGGCCTCCTCGGCGCCTTGCGGCACCGTCCATTGGAGCGCCAAGCCCTTCGGGCCGTAGCTGCCCGTGGCCACGATGGCGCGGGTCGTGACGATCATCCGCGGGCCCGGAACGATCCCCTGGTCGACCGCCTGCTTCAGCTCCGCGTCCGCGTAGGCGGCCCCTTCGGTCCCGAGGTCGCGAATCGTCGTGAAACCGGCCATGAGCGTCGCGCGCAGGTGATTGGTCGCGCGCGCAACGCGGACGCCGAGGCTCTCGTGCAGCACCTGATCGTTCCACGTGGTCTCGTTGTAGGGATGCAGCAGCACGTGGGAGTGCCCGTCGACCATCCCCGGCATCAGCGTCGTGCCAGGCAGATCGACGAGCGTGGCTCCCGGCGCTGTCAGGCTCGCCGCTGGACCCGCAGCCTCGATGTGGTCGCCGCGGACGCGGACCGCCCATCCCTCATGCATCGTGTCGCCGTCGAATACGCGGGCTGGACGCAGCACGGTGGCGGGGCCCGGGTCCCGTGGCTGTGGACGGGGCGCCTGCGCGACGAGCGCCAGCGGCAGCGCGAGGAGCAACGGCAGAGCAAGGCGGCGCATGACGATCCTGCGCGCCATTATCTGCGAGAATCTGCCGCGAGGGACACGGTGTTACAGTTCCAGGCGCCAGCGGCGACGGCCTTCGAGGCGTGCTCGGGAATCATCGCGGGCGCCGTGTACCTGATCGTCGGCGTCGCGGCGTTGGCGCGGGCGCCGCGGGACGTCCGGGCGCGCCTGTTCTTCGCTACGGCGCTGTCAAGCGCCGTGCCGTACTCCCTCCCGTTCCTGATCTGGTCCCGCGGGTCTGCCGCCGCGTTCACGACGCCGATGATGACGGCGGTTGCGCTCTCGCTGATGGCCGGCAGCTTGACGCTGTTTCACTTCACACAGGTGTTTCCGTGGCGCCGGCCGTGGCTCCGCGCCCACTGGCGATGGCTGTACGCCGGGTACGCCACGATTCCCGTCCCGCTCGCCGTGGTCGTGGTGCTGTCCACGACGCTATCCGGGGGTCTGGTCGCACTCGGCCCCGGGGACATCGGCGCCGTGTCGCCCGGCATCGCCGAGGGGCTGGCGCTGCTGGTGCTGGTGATCGTGGTCCCGGCAATCTTGATGTTCGGGCTCGTCGTGCCGTGCGCCGCGATTTACTCGCTGTACAAGACCTGGATCAAAGCGAGGACTTCCGGTGAGGAGGCTGCGCGAGTGACGACCTGCTGGATCCTGGCCAGCCAGATGGCGGGTGGCGTGCTGGCCGTCCTCATCGTTCCGCTGCTCCGCCTCGTGGCACCCGCCGGTCCGTGGGTCACGAGCGCGGCGGTCCTTCTGCTCGCGTTCAGCCTGCTGATGCCACTCGCCTTCGCCGCCGGCGTCTGGAAGTACGGCGTGCTGGACCTGGATCCGGACGGCGGGCCGGCAGGTCCTTGAGGTCATGTGCGACCGCTGGTTCGGCAATCGGCGATTGATGAACTTGGGCAGCTCGTTCGGGAGGAGTTCAAATGAAACCAGCTGCTTTTCAGGAGCTCGTGGCAAGTGTTCGAGAAGCGGGTCGAATCCGGCGCGATGCTCTGAAACCAGGTACTCAGAATTCATTCGGTCACGACATCTAGTACCGCAGTCTGATGAGCGTCGGCTCTCCGCCCTCGGGCCGTACCACAATGAACAGATTGTCGTACTCGGCGTCGGGGATCGTGACGGTTTCTTTGAGCCCCAGGGCCTTCAGGACATCCGGAACCGTGTTCGAATGCCCGACGACCAGCACGTTGCCCTTTGCCTGGCGCACCTGTGCGAGCAGGCCCGCCACATCCCTGGCGCCAATCGCCATCGTCTCGAGGTGGGCCGCCTGTGCGGTCGGGGCAGCGGTCTGGCGCGTGCGGAGAAGCTCGGTCGAGAAGACGTTCCGGATGTTCGCCGAACGCAGCATGACGGCCAGCCGCGCGGCGCGCTCGTGACCGGCTGCCGAGAGCGGCGGATCGTTCGACGAGGCGGTCATCGACGCGTCGGACGCCGCCCTCTCCGCGTGCCGGACGAGAAACACCAGTTGCGGTTCCGCTGCCAGCGCGGGCGCCGCGAAACCGGCCAGTACCGCGCATGCCAGGAGCCGTCGTGCGAATCTCATCATGTCCTCCGTGAAAGTACGGCAATCGCGAACAGGACGGCGCCGCCGGCGAGCGCGTAGGCCCCGGCCCGCAACTGCACGGGCGTGGCCCCCGCCAGAATCGCCAGGGCAATCAGGATCGCCAGCACGGGAATCACCGGCCCGAAGGGCACGGTCATCCTCGGCGCCGGCACCTGCCCGGCAAAGCGCGGGCTGCGCAGGCGGAGGGCCGCGGCACACGTCGCCACATAGACAACGAGCCGGCTGACGGCGCTCGCCGCCGCCATGCCGACGAATGAGCCGGTCGTGGCGAGGACGAGTGACACTGCCGACGTGACCAGAATCGCGACGACTGGCGTGCCGAACCGCGGGCTGACCCGGGCGAACACCCGCGGGATGTCGCCGTTCTCGGCGAGCGCGAACAGGCTGCGCGAGCCCGACAGCGCCTGTCCCATGTTGTTCCCGAGCGTCGAGAGGACGGCGCCGAGGGTGATCACCGCAGCCCCGGTCGCTCCCATGATCCGCGACGAGGCATCCGCCAGGGGCGTCTTCGACGTGGCGAGCTCCGGCAGCGTGCCGAGGGCCACGATCTGCGCAAGCGTGAGCACGGCGGTCACGACCACGATCGTCATGACGAGCGCGAACGGCACCGCTCGCTGCGGGTCCTTCGTCTCGCCCGCGGGAATCGGAATCACCTCGTAGCCGCCGAACGCGAAAAT